>JALZJA010000546.1 GCA_030860005.1 Actinomycetota bacterium | reverse complement strand
CCCCCGCTCGATCCACTCGAGCGCGAGGAACCGCGGCCTCGGCGGCTCGTCGGCGACGGCCAGCACCTGCGCGACCGGCAGCGCCTGCGGCTCGGCGAGCCAGCGCAGTCCTTCCGCCTCGCGGGTGAACGCCCCCGGCGCGGCGTCGCCCGCGGTCTTGACGAACACCCGCCCGCCGCCGTCGAGCTCGGCCGCGTAGGCGTCGTTCAGGTCGCCGCTGGCGACCTGCCGCAGATCGCCGACCGGTCGTCCCAGCGCCTCAGCGAGCGCGTCACGTAGTGCCGACACGCCCGCGCAGCTCGTCGAGCAGCCCGCGACACGCGGCATCCACGACGTCGAGCACGCGACCGAAGCCGTCGGCCCCGCCGTAGTACGGGTCCGGCACGTCGAGGTCAGCATCGCCGGCCGGGTCGAATTCGCGCAGCAGCCGGACCTTCGCGGCGGCCCGGTCGTCCGGCGCGAGGCGCCGCAGATCGCGCACGTTCGCGCCGTCCAGCGCGACGAGCAGGTCGAACTCGTCGAAGTCCGCGAGGCACACCTTCCGCGCCGCGCCATCGACGCGGATGCCACGCCGGGCGGCAGCTGCGACCGAGCGCGGATCCGGCGAGTCGCCGACGTGCCAGCCACCGGTGCCGGCACTGTCGAGCTCGATCCGGTCGCTCAGACCGGCCTCGACGACGAGGCCACGCATGACCCCTCGGCGGTCGGCGAGCGGCAAATGTTGCCCATGCAGACGAAGAGGACGCGCGCCGCGGGCATCGTACGCGGAGCGTAGCGGCGCCCGGGCCCGGCGGCGTCCCGTCCGTGTGAGGCTTCCCAGGGTGCGCCCGAGAGCTCGCAGGTTCGAAACGCGCCGCGCCCACTGAGGAGTGTCGCGGGACAACTGGGGGTTTCAAGCGATGAAGGATCGGCCGCTCGGACGCCAATCGGGCTCGTTGTCCTTATCGTTGTCGTAAACCTCATCGCGAAGCAGTCTAAGCCGCGGTCAGGACGCGCCGCCCAACGATGGTCCGTCCGCTCGCGCGAGGAGGATCGTCGACGTGCGGAATCTGACGCATGAGGCGGTTGGCGCCGCCGCGACGCTGGCGGTGTGTGTCGCAGCAGACAGCGGAGCGCTGGTTGCGACCGGCGCCGTCGGCGTCTCGCTGCTGGGCTCGCGCCTGCCCGACGTCGACCAGCTCGGCGCGCGCATCCATCGCCGCACCCGGCTCGAGCGCCGCAACCTCACCGCCAGGCTGATCGGTGGCGTGCTTCGTCTGCCCGTGACGATCTTCGCCGCGCTGGCCGCGCACCGCGGAGCCACGCACTGGCTGCTCAGCGGCACGGTGGTGATGATCGCCCTTGCCGCCGCAGCGGGCGCTGTGTGGCCGCCGATCGCGCTGCCCGTCGCGATCGGGACCGGCTGCGGCTACCTGGCCCATCTGCTCGCTGACGCATGCACGCCGCACGGCGCTCCGCTGCTCGGCCCCTTCAGCCGCCGCCGCGTCCACCTGCTGCCATCCGGCCGGCGAGTGCTCACCGGCGGCCAAGGCGATCTCCTCGTGCTGGCCACCGCGACCCTCACCGCGGCCGTGGGCTTCGTCGGTGCTCCAGGCGGCATAGCGCATCAGGTTCGCCCGCGCTGACCACGCCGCCGGGCCTGCCAAACGACCACATGGCGGGGAACTCGTCGTCCAGGAAAGGAGTCGCGAACTCGCGTCGAGAGTGCCGAGTTCGTCGAGAAGGGGCGCTTGGCGTTGGCTTCGACGCGCCCGAGATTAGCCCCGGCCAGCTCGCGCAGGCGACGTAGACTCCAGCGGAGGGCAGACAGGCGGGCCCGAGTTCGATATTCACCGAGCGGTAGGCGCAGCCGACTCCCGCTCTGCCTTGGTGCGACTCGCGTGATCCGCGAGTGCGTCGAGCGAACGTTCGATCAATCGCGAGTACATCTCATCCCTGTTCTCCTGCGACACGGCGCCCACGAGGCGCTCGGCCGTCAGGAGATAACTATTGAGAAGTGGCTGCTCGAAGAAATGGTTCAGTTGAACGAGTGTCCGTTCGTAGGTTCGGATGAACGTACGGCCGATATATCCGGCCAGAAGGCTTCCGATCGCGGTCAGACCGGCGGCGGTTGCCTTCGAGGCTGGATCGTTGAGCGCGACAGCGACAGCCGAGCCGATGAGCAGAACGAGCAGTCCGGCTGACATTGCAATTTGGCTGGCGACGTAAGCGCTCGAGGCTTGGCCCTTTGTAAGGACGTGATACTCCTCTATCTGTTTGCGGTTGAGCCGGAGCAGCGCCGGCAGCGCCGTGCTCTCTTCGAGGTCGTCGAGCGCCGCTCGGACTCCCTGGCTCGCCCGGTGCTCCTGCTGCTGCTGGAATCTCGCTCGGGCTGCGCTGAGAGTCGTGAGCGCTTGGACGTAGCAGAAGAGTCCGACCGTTCCGGGGAAACCAGCGACAAGATACCGTGTCGCGGGGTCGGGAATGAGATCCTCGCCAACCAGGACTAGCAAGTACGCGGCGACCCAAAGCACGAGGGTAACGACCATCCACCGCAGCATGCGCGCACGAGCGGCGACATACTCGGAAGACTCTCGCCACGAGACGAGGACGGTCGCCGCATCCACCTTGTCCGTGGCGACGTCCGCATCGGCCTTGACCGTGGCGACGTCCGCATCGGCCTTGTCTGTCACCAGGTTCATTCCTTAGCAGTAGCACGCACGATCGACGATCGGGCGGTCATCAATCGTCGGCTGACGGCACCAGACCGTAATGGAGCGGCAATCTGCAATGCAAGGGCGCTCGCCGCTAGTCGTCTCAGCGGCGCGCGAAGGAGCGGCATGAAGACCGCAACCGCAGAACGCTGCTTCTCGCGCATTCCGGAACGGCTACGACGCGACGCGCACGACGGACCGAGCGAATGCGGCCGGCTTGTGGCACGCCGTTGCCCTGCGTACGCTTTCCCTCGTGTCGGCTGCACCGGTGAACATCGTGAGAGCCTGGACCACGGCCGCCAAGGCCTTTGACGCGGAGGCGCTCGTCGCCCTCGCGCCCGAAGACTTTGAGATGGTCACCATGCATCGTGGAATCCAGCGCGGCCATGACGCGGTGAGGAGCTGGGCCGCGCGACAAACCTTCGGCGTGGCAATGCACGTGGATGTTTGTCGGTACTTCCATCGTGATGACACGGTCGTCGCAGAAACCCGCATCGAGTGGCGCGACGTCGAGACCGGCGAACTGGCCGAATCCGGCGATGGCGCCGCGGTGTTCGTGGTCCGCGACGGTCTCGTCGCCAGCATTGCGGTGCATCCCGACCTGGTGTCCGCCCTGTCGTCAGCTGGGATCAGCGAGACCGACGGCCCAGAGCTCCCGTAGCCTCGCGTTCCGCGTACGCTTCCACTCCGCTTTAGCGCGCTGTGACGCTTGCCGAGCGCACCGCGCTGCTTATCGCGCTTGCGGGTGCCCTCGGACGCGCAATGGGAAGAAGGTTGATCGCGCTGGGCCGTCGGGCGTAGTGTTCGTATTCCCGGCCCGAAAGGACGCGTATGACCCCGCCCGATGCAGTTGCCCAGTCCAACGCCGAGCTTCTTCGGACAGGGTATGAGAGCTTTGTCGCCGGGGATGTCCCGGCGGTCTTGGCCATCTTCTCCGAAAGCATCACGTTTCAAGGTCGCCGGAAGAAACCCGGTCTCGGGCGACTACACCGGCCACGACGAGGTCGTGGGCTTCTTTCAGAAGCTCGGCGAGGGATCTAACGGGACGTTCACGGTGTCCGTGCAGGACATCCTCGACAACGGCGACGAGACGGTCGTCGCGCTCGTCACCCACCTCGCGCAGCGCGACGACGCCGAACTCGACGTGCCCGCTGTGCACCTTTGGACGGTCCAGGACGGCAAGTGCACGAGCCACGTGTCCTACGTGCTCGACGTTTACGCTGGGACGCGTTCTGGTCATAGACCGCGCGTTGGACGCACTCGAGATCCGCTGTTCGGCTGGCCTGCAGCTGTCCTGACATTCGCTTCCCGTGCCCGGAGCGCTCTGGACCGAGACGGCAGACTGCCGCTTTTCGCGCCAAGCGGTACTGCTGGGCTTTGCGGGTCGGTTCGGCTGATCTCCTCGGGTGTCTAGGAACCCACCGAGTCGCGAAATGCGATGGCCTCGCTACCAATCGCGGTGGCCTCCTCGATCGGCAGGATCGGGGTCACGGTGAAACGCAACCAGGGCACCCACGGTGCGGTTGTCCGGGCAACCGTGGCGGCACTGTCGGCCTCGATGATCGCGACCCCCCCACGGTTGTCTGCAAAACCGTAGAACCCCTTGAACTCGGCTCCATCTGGCGGCTGCCACTGCGCGAACACCTCAAGAGAGCGCCGTTCGCCCTCTTCGCTCGTGTCGACGAACTCCCAAGACACGTGAAAGAGCATCGCCTCCTCCTTTGGTTCGATCTGAGCCGACACTACCACCGCGCAGATGGCGTATGGGAGCGTCCGAAACGGGCATTCAGCCGTTGCGCTTGTGACTGACACGGCGTCGCAAAGTGCCCCCTCTCGCGCAATCCAGCACTCTCGCTGATCCCAGCCCAGCGCCGTCTCGATCAGTCCCCGTGTGTCAAGGGGAACGGTCGCGCGCGCGACAGAGCGTCCGGGACCGCAACGGGCACCTGCCCTTCGCGGCGATGATGCCTCCGATGGCCGCCCCGGCGCGCCGGGACCCCCATTCGCCCGTCCCAGCGGGCGGGTCGGTCGTGCGCCGCTCGCGCGACGTGCCCGGCGCCGGCGCCCGATTGGCAAGAACCATGAAGAACATGGTGCACTCGCTCGTGGCGGTTGAACTTACGGTTGGCGCCTGGCGCGTCGTAGCGACCTCCTCGCCCGTCGGAGATCACGGCGAAGGCGGATGTTGGTGCGTTTCAGCGCCTTCGACCTGCGCTTTGCGCGGGCGAGGAGGGCACTCTCATCCTTAAGCTTGGCGCGGCTCGCGTCCAGCGCGGCGCTGTTGTCACGGGCCGCTCGTTCGGCAGACACCAGGCGAACCTGCGTCGCACGCGGCACCTCGTGATCGCCGCTGGCAAGCAGCGCACCGCCCGCGATGCCCACGGCGACGAGGAAGAGCGCCCCGAGCGTCTTGGCGATCGCGACACGTGGCTGTTCGCTGATCGCGCGCCTCACACCAGCTGCTCGGCGACGGAGAGCCCCAGGCGCCTGATCGCAAGTCGCGTCGGCCGCGCGAGCGCGTCGAGCGTGTAGCTGCCCGTGTCGAGCATCGAGGCGAGCTGCTCGTCGTATGGAATGGTCACGCAGCGGTGCAGGTGCTCGGCGCGGAAGTGCCCCTCGATCAGCGGCACGTCGGATGAGCGCAGCAGCGACTTATTGAGCGCGATCGTCGTGCGCTCGTGCTGCAGGTGCGACAGCGCTTCGAGCACGACCGTTGCCGTGACCCACTCCGGTGTC
Source organism: Actinomycetota bacterium (assembly GCA_030860005.1). Classification (GTDB taxonomy): domain Bacteria; phylum Actinomycetota; class Thermoleophilia; order Solirubrobacterales; family Solirubrobacteraceae; genus CADCVQ01. The sequence goes on along the minus strand of JALZJA010000546.1, from coordinate 7,907 downwards.
GTCACGAGCACCACCTGATCTGCACGGTCGATGGCGAAGCTCGCGAGCGGCCCGGCCACGCCTGTGCCGAGATCGAGCAGGACGACCTCGTAGAAGCAGGACAGGAACGCGGCGAGCTCGCCGTAGCGGTCGGGCCCGAGGCTCGCCGTGAGCTCCGGGTCGCGTGGCGCTGCGAGCAGGTGCAGGCCGCTCGGCTGGCGCGAGACGTACGGGCTGAGTTCCGCGGCGGTCTTCAGGCGGTCGGCGTCCTCGAGCAGGTCGGCCAGCGATCGCTGCGAGCGGCGCTCATCGGGTGACAGCCGGGCGAGGGTTCCGAAGTCGGGATTCGCGTCGACGGCGATCACGCGGAGCTTGAGGTGTGATGCCAGCAGGTTGCCGACGAGGAATGTGCTGGTCGTCTTGCCGACGCCGCCCTTGGGACTGACGATCGCGACGATGTTCGGGCGAGTGACGCCGGGCTGGGTGCGGATGCGGTGCTCCAGTTCGGCCTCTTCGCGCTCGCCCTTGGACACGAGCAGGCGTTGCACCTGCCGGCTGAAACGTCCGCCTGCTCCGTTGGCGGCCGGACGGCCGTCGATGAGTGGCGATGGGTGGACGTCGCGCCGTTTGAGCATCCCGCCCGGCGGCTCGCTCATTGCAGCGCGAGCCTTGTGCCGACCATCAGCAGGTCAGGATCGCCGGTGCCGATGCGATCGCGGTTGAGCTGCCACAGGCGGTGCACCTCGCGCGCGACGCGGGCCCGAGTGGCGTCGCCGCCGAGCAGGTCGGTGGCGATCGCCCAGAGCGACTCGCCGGGCTGAACGGTGTGCGTCCGGTCCCCCGGCTTCGCCGCCCGGCCTCCACCGCCAATGACAGCGCGCCTCGTCTGCGCGCCCCGTGTGACCCCCGTTGCGCTCGTCGTGGCTGCGCTGCCACCGGGCATCGCGTGAGACACGGCGCCGCGCCCCGTCTGCTCGGTGTGAACGTCTCGAGCCGTCTTCTTGACCCGGTCCGGCGGCCGATCCGTGCCGCCGTGCGGAGGAGCCTGCGCGACAGGGTCGGCCGCGGCGGTCGGTGCCGGCGAGGGCGCGGCTGCAGTCGTCGGCTCACTCACGCCACCGGTCCCTTGGGCGCCGTCTGACGGGGTTGGCGGCGCTGGCTGGGTTGGGCCGCTCGACGGGGCAGGGCTGCTCGACGTGTCGGAGCCGTCGCCGCTGTCGGCAACCGGATCGCTGGGGTCGGTCTTCGGGTCCGGGTCGACGGGCGCAGTGTCGTCGTCGCCGGCGTCCGGCGGCACCGGCATCTGCGGTACGGGTGGCGCGTTGTCGGGGAGGTCGGTGGACTCGCCGCCCGGATCGAAGTCGGGGTTCTCGGCCTCGTCCGCCGCGCCGCTCTGGGCGACCGGTGCCGTGCCGTCGCGGTCCTGGTCTTGTTCGGCCGCGAGCGCCGCGGTGGCAGGAGCGGTCGTGGCGAAGGCGAGCACGCTCGTCGCGAGCACCGCCTGCGTTCGTGGTGACAGGACTCCGCCGGTTGGGAATGTTCCGGCGAGCCGCGTGTGGCAGATCGGGCATCCCGGATGAAACGGAAGCTGCCCGTGCGCTTCGGGCTGCCGCAGGTGCGTGGTCAGTGATCGCATCGATCCTCCTCTCATTCGATCAGTTGAGCGGGTCGGTGACGCAGCGAAACGCCTTCGCTCCGGCGCCGGTGTCCGGCGTTATTCCGACCCCGCCGACCTGGTTGGTGACGTAGAGCACGTCGAGCCGGCCTGAGTCCGAGCCTGACGGGTACACGTTCGACGTCAGCTCACCGCCGGGAGCGAGCTGAACAGCTCCGAGCGCTGCCCGCAGCTCCCCGTGGGTCGGCAGCCGACGGCCCGGGGCCGCTGGTGTGCCAATCACGAGGCAGCTCAGCACTGCACTTCCGTATGACCCGGCAGGGCGTGGCGTCCGTTCGACGCACACGTCGGCTACGGGGAAGGTGTCGCTCGGGCACTTGATCTTCAGGTCGGCTGCCGTGAGGCCGGTGAGCCGGTCGGCATTTCGCGCGTGTGGTACGCGTGCGAGGCGCGATTCCTTGATCTGGCGCCCGGTGAGCGTGTTGTGGCGCAGCTTCTTGGCGGGGATCGAGCGGTTCTTGATCCTGCTGCCGCTGATCGTGTAGGCGGCGTAGGAGCTGCCTCCGAGCGCAATGAAGACGGCCAGCGTGGACATCACGTTGGCGTAGCTGAGGCGCTTGCGGAGCCTGTCGAGCACGCGGTCTCCCTTCGCTTGTTGGCGCTTCGGCGATCGGATGTTCATCAGCGGCCTGTCACCCGGACGCGCACAGGTCTCGAGCCGCCCGCGCCGAACGGGTAGCCCGCCTCGCGTGGCAGCCTGGCGCGGAAGCGATACCACCGCACCCCGCGGGTCCGCGCGAACCGGTACGAAAGCGCCCAGCGTCCGGACTGGTCGGTCCGTGCGGTGCGGAATGTCTGCCAGCGGCCCGAGAGCAGGACCTCGAGCTGGATGAGCTTGCCGCCGGTCGGGACCGGGCGGCTTCGCACACGCCCGGTGAACATCACCGACTGCCCGTTAAGGACACGCCTGCGGCTCGCCCGCAGTGAGCTCACGGCGGGCACGACGAGGTGCACGCGACTCTCGGCGGGACGGATGAGCGGCGAGCCAGCGTAGGCGAAGCGCAGCGTGCGGCTCGCGCTGGCGGTCGCGGCGTAGCGGTACTTCCCTGCCGCATCGGTCCGCAGCACTCCAGCGAGCTCCTCGGCACCGACGTCCGACCCGCCCAGCACCCGTATCTCGGCGCCAGCGATGCCCTGCCCGTCGCCGTTGGTCAGACGCCCGCGGATCCGCGCGCGTCGCCCGAGCCGGGCGACGCCGGTCCCCTTCAGCACCGTCACGCGTCGGCGAATCACCCGCCGCCTGCCGTCACGGCGGACGATGCGCCGCACCACTCGATGCGTCACGACGCCGGCCTTCAGCACCGATCCGATGCGAAGCGGAAGGGTGACCGTCATCGGCTGGCCATCCAGCCGCTGCGTGGTCGAGGCCTCGTTGCGCGCCTGGTCATGTGCCGTGGCTCGCAGCACGTAGTTCCCAGCGGGCAGGTTCGCGTCGTCGATGCGGGCGACGAGTCGATTGCCGTCTTTCTGCGTCTGGAGCGTCTGCCAGGTGCTCGAGCCCGAACGGCTGATCGCGATGGAGCCGTCGGCGAGCCCCGAGACCTTGTCGGTCACCTGGGCCGACACGAGCGTCGGATCGGTCGCTGACAGCGCGTCGAATCCCAGCTGTGGCGGTTCGGGGTCATAGCGCAGGGCGACGGGCACGGACGCCGTGGCCTGATCGGCGTTGCCGGCGCCATCGCGGCGCCACAGCGACAGCGTCCACTCGCCCAGACCGGGGACCTGCACAGGGAGCCTTGTGATCTCGTTGCCCGACTGCGTCGCTGCGCTACAACTACCACCGCTCGCAGCACAGACCTTGAACTCGGCCCCGGCGATCGGCGCGCGATCGCCTTCCGGCGGGTTCGCCCAGGTGACCGCGAAGTTGTTCTGGTTGCGCCACTGCTCGCCGCCTTCGACGCTCACATCGACGCTCGCAGGCGCGGTGTTGTCGATCCGGGCCGTGACTCCTGGCGAGCCCCCAACGTTGCCGGCCGTGTCCTGCACCCGCACGACGAGCTGCTGAGTTCCTTCTTGCGGGAAGCTCTTGGTATCGACGCTGATGTGGCCCCGTCCGTTCGGGCACGGGACGCCCTCCGCAAATGCGCCATCGGGGGTCGCCAGTGAACAGTAGCGCTGATCCGATCCCCCGGGTTGACTCCCGACGATTGCTTGTGCGAGGCGCACCCCGACGTTGTCTTCGGCGTGGTAGTTGAGCGGCTGGTTTCCGCTTACCCACGCGCCTGAGGCGAGTGGCGTGTCGCTGGCGATCGTCGCCGTCGGTGCTTGATCGTCCGCGACGTCCACGACGGCCTGGTAGGTGCGGAGGTAGTTGATGCCCCGCGCCGAGCACGACCGCCGCCCGTCGCCGCCCTGGCAGATCACGCGCTGCACGATGCGCGTGGCGCCGCTGACGTTGAACGTGCGCAAGCGGTAGCCCCGGGCCTGCGCGCGGCCTGGACGCGAGCAGCGTCGGTTGGCGCGCACGTTCTTGATTGGGATGGTCTTGATGCCGGGGCCATCGGCGTAGAGCTGAAGCGCGTAGCGGCAGTCGCGCCGCCGGGCCGATCCCGCCCAACGGAACGTCGTGAAGCGCGTGCCCGCCGGCGCCGAGATCGTGACCATCGCGACCGAGCCACGTCGAACGGTGCCTCGTCGCGTCGAGTTCGCGGTCACGAGTCCGCGGATTCCGGCTCCAACGGGGTTGCAGGCGCGTCGGATCGTCATCCCGCGGGTGGCGAAGTCGTCGAACGCGCTCGTGCTGAAGTTCAGCCGGTCGGCCTGGCAGCTTGCGACCGTGAACTGCCCCGCGAACGCGGCGCTCGAACTGAGCGCGAGCAGGAGCGTGCTGACCGCGCCGACGACGGCGACGAGACGAACGGCGGGGGTGCTGCGCATGCTCTGTCTCCTCTCTGGACTCGCGGTCATGGTCCGCCGAACTCTCCGGCTCCCCCCACGGGCGCCGCGGCGGGCCTGGTGGTGATCGGTGAAGCTGTTTGCGTCGACGTCCCGGTGCTTGCGCTCGCCGACCCGGGCTCGTACTCGTCCTGCGGCGCGGGAGACGGGGTGGCCGGTGTTGTCGTCTTCACGGCTTGCGGTGCGGGCTGCTGCACCGTTGGCGGCGCCGACGCGACCGTCGGTGTGACGACGGGGGGCGCCTGCGCCTCCCTGATGCGCTGCCTGGGGTCCGGCTTCCTGACTTGATGCGCCGGGGCGCCAATGCCGGTAAGCCCGGCGATCGGCTCGACGCCCTGCTGCACGCAGTACGTCGCGCCACCCCCAACGGCCAGACAGCCCGCGACCGTCGCGGCGACCGCGCCGGGGCGCACACCGGCAAGCGGCGTCGGATCGATCGTCCGGTAGTACGCCGTCGCTGCATGCTCGCGCAGCTGGGCTACGACCTCGGTCGTGTGGTGACGCAAGCCGCCGGGACTCTCGCTCACAGGTGCACCCGATCCGGACAGAACGTCCGTCCCAGCGTTCGCCACGCGCTCGATGACGTGCGCGTGGGCCTGCGCTGCCGCCGGTACCGGGAGCAGCACCGCGACCTTCTCACGCCACAGATCGAGTCGTTCGTACATCGCGCCACAGCGCGCGCACGTCGCCAGATGCAGCTGGGCCTGGCGAGCCTCACGCGGCCCCGCCAGCCCGAACGCATGACGAGCGCTCAGCCCCTCCCCCTCCTCGCAGCCGCGACCGGCGAGCCTGACGAGCTCGTCGCGCCCCGCGGCAAGGATCTGCTCGAGCGAGCGCTTGACCACGCGCGGCGTGAGGTTCAGGTGCTCGGCGATCTGGCGGCGTCGCAGACCGTGGCTGTGCAACGCCACGATCGCGCGCTGTCGCTCCGATAGGCGCCCCACGACCGCGCGCGTCAGCCGCTCGATCTCGGCGTGATCCTCGCCATCGGTCAGCTCGTCGAGCGGGACGGTCGACACGTGCTCGACGGGCTCGAACGCCTCGTCGGAGACATCGATGAGCACCTCGCGCTGCGCGCGTCGCCGCATGTGGCCGACCTCGTGGTGCGTCGTGGTTCGAAGCCACGTGTAGACCTCGCCCTCGGTCTGACCGGCGCAGCAGCGCTCGGCACGCGCGCACGCCTCCTGGAAGGCGTCCTCCACCTGCTCGTCCGTCGCGCCCGCATTGCAGCTGGCGACCTCCGAACGCAGTTGCGCGCCACGCCTCCCGCCGGCGATCTGCTCAAGGAGCGCCCGCGTCGTCTCAGGGCCCGGCCGATGTCTGATCGTTACTGCCACGCACTCCAAAGAGGCCGGCGGCAAAGAACTGGCCCCCCCATCTTCAGCGCACGTCAGACCCAGGACATCCGACGGGCTCCGGGGCTCGGCACTCACGGTGTCAGGCCCCGGGCGTCTCAGGACCCCGCGACGACGGTGATCAGTTCGAAATCCGCGCGGGTGGCGCGCCAGCAGAACGGCTGCACAGCCGCACCGGGCTGCCCGCCGAGCCGGAGCAATGCAGACGGCGACCGCGTCCCGCGGTCGGCCACGGCCGTCGCGTGTCCGCCTACTCCGAGCAAGCCTTCCCCTTTGGCGCGCAACGTTACGCCGACGGAGCTCACCAATCAAGGACGGCCGCGGGGCGGCTGAGGCATGCGTGCAATGCACGTCTACATGTCGTGTGTTGCTCGCAAAGCGCGTCGAGCGCTTCAAGCGCGAGCGCCTGAGCCGACCGCCCGCTGCTGGCCGCTACGACGTTGACGCGTCGCCGCAACGTGGGGTGCGATCGGCACGCGGAACTGACCGGCGCCTCGTCGCTGGGCGGCGGCTCGGACCGATGAGGTAGGCGCTCGGCGTCGCCGCGCCGCGCGCGGCGGGGTTTGGGGGGGCCAGCGCGAGCTGTGATGCCTCTTCAGGGCGTAGAGATGCCCAGCTCGGTAACAGCCCCGCCGGTCCGCAGGGCGCTAGGCGATCACTCGGCGACCGCTCGTCTGGCTGGGAGAGCAGCGCTTGATCGTCGCCGTCACCGTGGCACCCGCCAGCGCGAGGAAGTCGCACTTGGTCCGCGGCGCCGGCACACCGGACTTCAGGCCGGATGCCTCCTCGCGCCAGGAGTCCTTGGGGTTTCGATCCGGGGGTTCCATCCCTCCAGCGCACGAAGTCCGGCGTCAGCTGACCAATCCCTGCCGACGGCCGAAGCGGAGGGTTTGCGCGGGTGCGAGCGGTGAGCCCCGTCGGTCACGATCGCCTCGAGCGGCTGGTCGCTGCAAACTACGAGAGCCTCAAGGCTGAGGTCCTCGGCACGGTGCGTGCCAAGCTCGCCCGCGGCACGTTGCGCCCCGACCCGTCAGACCTCGATGAGGCCTACAACCTGGCGTGGCATGCGCTGTATGTGCAGCTGAAGGAGGACTCGGAGGCCGTCAGAAATCTAGGCGGGTGGCTGGCGACGATCACCTACCGGCGCGCGATCGATGACATACGCGGCGCGCACTGGAAGACCCGCGCGCCCCAGGCGGCCGGCGAAACGATCACTCAGCTCGGCTACGAGCACGATGTCGACAGCGAGATCGCCGCTCGCCAGAAGTATCACCAGTGGCTGATCTCCATCCGTCTGCATCTGAACGAGCGCGAGCGCCAAGCGGTCGGTCTGTGCGTCCTTCGCGAGTATTCGCGCCGAGATGCCAGCCAGGTCATGGGCATCGACATCAAACGCCTCGACAAGATCATGGTCGCGGCCAGCAAGAAGCTCGACCGGCTGGTTGAGGCCATCAACCGCGGTGACTGGTGTCAGCAACAGCGTTCGCTGATCAAGGCCTACGCGTTCGGCCTGCACGAGGCGGGCGGAGGGCGCCACGCGCTCGCGGCACAGCACGTCATGCAGTGCCAGGCATGCGCGGCGTATGTGCGGTCCTTGCGCGGCCTGGCGGTCGCCCGGCAGCTCCAGGAAGAGCACTCCGCCTGACCGGAAGCACAGGCGCACAGCGATCACCGAGCTTGGGATCGAAGCGCAGGCCACGTCGACGTCGTCAACGAGCCAGTCCAGCGCAGCGTCCATGCCGAGGCTCGCCGCCGGCGCCGAGTTCGGCATCCATGCCCGCAGCAATCCCGGGACGGAGCTCTCCTCCGCGCGGATCACGCAAGCCCAGAGCGCTCGATTCCAGCGCTGCCGGCGCACCCCAGAGGGACGTCTAGCCCGAAGTTCCCCTCGTTGAGGGGTGGCTGATGGGCCGCGATGTCGCGTGGTTGCTGGGCTCGTGGCTGTTCTTGGGCCGCCGGGTGTAGTCACGACGTTCTGTCCGGTGAGTGCGGTAGCTTGTCGC
>JALZJA010000197.1 GCA_030860005.1 Actinomycetota bacterium | reverse complement strand
TATCGCTCTGGATGACGCGCGCTCTCGCCGAAGCAGCGGCCAAGGAGAGCCGCGGGCCGCGCCGCTGACCCCTCAGCCGTGAAGGCAATCCCTGTCAGGATCAGTGTCCAGCCGCCCGCGACGAGCGAGGTGAGGCATCGCCAGTTCTGCCACCGCCGGGCGTCCCTCATCGCCTTGCCCGCCAGGGCTGGGGGCTGCGGGAGCTTCCCGGCGGCGAGTGGGGCACGTGGTTCGCCGCCTGGTCGTGGATGACCCACGGCGTCGTGCTCGGATTCGTGTTCGCGCTGTTTCCCGCAGGCTCCTTCCTGAGTCCGCGCTGGCGCGTCGCGGCTTGGCTCATCATCGTCGGCTGCGATCGTTGCCGTTCCCGGGCTGGCGCTGGGCCCGCCTGCCGACGAGGCGTTTGCGCCCGGCACGAACCGATCGCGACGATGTGTCGGTCGCCGACGTGCTGGCCGGGCTCGGCCAGACGCTGTTCGTCATCGGTTTCGTCTTGTCGGGTGCGTCGCTCGTCGTGCGGCTGCGGCGCTCGCAGGGCGTCGAGAGCGCCAGCAGCTGAAATGGTTCGCGTACGCCGCGGCACTGCTCGTCGCGGCGGCGCCGTTCGTCGTCGCGCTCTGGTCGCGGACGGTCGTCGTGCACGTGCTCTTCCCGGTCGTGCGTGCGGTCTGCCGATCGCCGCCGGCATCGCGATCCTGCGCTACCGCCTGTACGAACTCGACCGGGTCATCAACCGCACGCTGCTACGGCGCGCTGACCGCAGCGGTGATCGGGCGCTACGCCGCCGTCGTGCTCGCCGCCGAGGCGCTGCCGAAGGACATCGGCTCGCGTGCCGCCTCATGTACGGCGATCGCGACGACCCGTACGCGGCGCTGTCCCGCCTCGGCCAGCGGCTCGGCGCGGACGTCGCACCCGCCGCCGTCCTGACGACGATCGTCAGCGCCGTCGCGGAGGCGTTGCGCGTGCCGCACGTCGCGATAGGGCGTGCGCACGGCGCCGGCTTCGAGCTGGCCGCCGCGCACGGCGATCGCGGGCGCGGCGAGCCCGAACGCGTCCCGCTGGTCTCCCGCGGCGAGACGGTCGGACGGCTCGTCGTCGAGAGCCGCGCGCCCGGCGATCCGCTGCGGTCAGACGAGCGTCGTCTGCGCGCCGACCTCGCTCGCCAGGCGGCGACCGCGGTCGACGCGGCGCGGCTGACGAACGACCTACAGCGCTCGCGCGAGCGGCTGGTCGTGGCGCGCGAGGGGAGCGCCGTGGGCTGCGGCGCGACCTGCACGACGGGCTCGGACCCGTGCTCGCCGGCGTCGTGTTGCAACTCGACAACGCGCGCGCGCTCGTGCGCAAGGACCCGGAGGTCACGAGTGCGATGCTGGCCTCGAGGAGCTCGGCAGCTGCCCGCAGCGGTCGAGGTATCGGCAGCGACGCGCGCCCCGGTTGAACCTGCGATCACGTCGTCGCTGATGCCTGAGGCATGACCGCACGCTTCGCCCTCCTTTGCGTGAGTGCCGCATCTCGCGCTTTGCGGCAGCGCTCGGGGGAGTGCTGCTTGCGCAGGTCAGGCGCGAATGTTCATGTCGCGCGATCTCGCAGCGTCGCAGGGACCCACCGGCTACGGATCTGATGCCGCGCTTGATTGCATACCAGACTGGTACCGTTCTGGGATGAGCAAGCAGATCGCGGTCCGGCTGCCCGAAGACCTCGTTGACTTCGTCGACGGTCTCGTCGCGGACGGCACGGCCAACAGTCGCGCTGTCGTCGTCGCTCGCGCGCTGGAACGCGAGCGGCGTCGATCGATCGCCGCTCGTGACGCGGCCATCCTGGCGCGCGCCGGCGACGACGCCGAGATGGACAGCCTCGCCGAGCACGTGGCGCACGCGCCGCTCGATCTCGACTAGTGCGCCCCATCCACACCGCGAACCTGGACAAGGCCCGCCCGGTCCTCGTGCTCACCCGCGAACTCGTACGGCCCCACCTCACGCGTGTCACCGTGGCCCCCATCACGACCACCGTCAGAGGCCTCTCGACCGAGGTGCCGGTCAGCACAGCCAACGGGCTGGATGACCACAGCGTGGTCAGCTGCGACAACATCGTGACGATCCCGTCGAGTGCGCTCGGACCCCGAATCGGCGTGCTGCTGCCAGGCCAAGAAGGCGCACTCACCGCAGCGATCCACGCCGCATTCGACCTGGACTGAGCGTGAGCTGGGCGCTGGCCGACGCGCCCCTTGTCGTGCGCTGCGAGCGCGCGCGGGTGTCAACGCGGCTTGTGGCGGCTCTCGGGGTAGCGGGGCAATCCGTCGTCCGGGATCGGCTCCCACGGCGCGGCGTAGGCCACGAACTGACGGGCGCTCGGCCGGATCGCCGGATCGTCGTCGAACGCCCCCATCCGGATGCCGATCGGATCGGCGTGATTGGGATTGCGGCCAAACAGCGACGAGCCACAGTCGCCGCAGAACCATTTCTCGCCGCCGTCGTCGGGCTTCCACATACGTAGCCTGTCTTGGCCCGCAACGATCCGAAACGTGCCACGTGCGGGGTGGGCGTTCGCCGACGCTGCCGCTCCACTGCGACGCTGGCAGCGCTCGCAATGGCAATAGCTGGCGACGACGAGCGGCTCGGTCACCTCGAATCGCACGGCCCCGCAGTTGCAACCACCCGTCAGCGGAAAGTCGCTCATCTCCAGAACTGCCTTCCTCCGTGTCTGTGCCGGGCACTGGCGGGAACACTACGGCGACGGATCGAGGTCGACCCTGATGACGAGCAGCTCGGTCCCCATCGCGCGCACCCCGGCGGCGTTGAGCCGCGAGATCGAGCGCAGGCGAGCCAGGGGGTCCTCGTCGTCGACCAGCGTCGCCACGCCGCTGCGCCAGCGGCCACGGATGCGCACGCGCACGCGCGGGTCGGACTCGATGTTGCGCACGTAGCTCGCCTTGCGTCCCTGCTCGGCCACGATCCAGAACGTGGTCGTGCCGCGCTCCAGGCCGTTGCTCACCGGCGTGCGGCGCGGCTGCCCGCTCCTGCGTCCGGTCGTTTGCAACAGCGCGACGCCGGGGGCCAGGCCGCGGGCGGCCAGCGCTCGGATCGGCGGGTTGAAGAGACGAACCTGCAGCGCGGTGATGATGCGGCGCTTGTGCTTCGAGGGGACCATCGCGGGAGTCGAGGCTCCGAGTTCGCCGCGCCGGGCGCTAGACCAGCGCCCGGCGCAGCACGTCTCGCAGCGTTCGCTGATCGGCAGTGCTGAGCGCGGCGATTGGCTCCGGGACCTCCTCCATCGCCGCCCGCAAGCGCTCGCGCACCGCCACGCCGCGCTCGGTCACGACGAGCATCCGCAGCCGGCGGTCGTGCTCGGCCTCGCGCCGCTCGACGAGGCCCTGCGCCGCCAGACCGTCGATGAGCCCGGTCACGTTGGAGCTGTCGCAGTGCAGCTGGGAGGCGAGCTCACGCATCGGCACGGGATGATCTGGGTCGAGCGCGCGCAGAGCGAAGAGCTGGGGCGGGGTGAGACCGGACTCTGCGGCGACGCGCAACATTCGCGGCCGCATCTCCCAGAAGAGCTTTGCCATGAACTCCCAGGCCTCTTGCGCAGGAGCGGGGCGCTTGACAGTCTCAGCCATTTATCAGGAGGATAGTCGATATAGGCGATAGTTGACAAGCTCAAGCAAGGTTGCTTATCCTGGCCGGCATGAACAACGAGCGAGCAATCGAGGTGACGGAGCTCGTACGCGAGTTCAAGGGCGGCGTCCGAGCGGTCGACGGTATCGATCTCCACGTCGCGGAGGGAGAGATCTACGGCTTCCTGGGACCCAACGGCGCGGGCAAGTCGACGACGGTGAAGGTGCTGACAACGCTGCTGCCGCCGACGGCGGGCAGTGCCCGCGTCGCGGGCTACGACGTCGCCAAGGAGGGCTCCAAGGTCCGCTCGTCGATCGGCGTCGCGCTCCAGGAGGTCGCGCTCGACCCGATGCTCACCGGCCGCGAGCACATGCGCCTGCAGGCCGGTCTGCAGGGCATCCCGCGCTCCGAGCGCGCCGCGCGCGGCGACGAGCTGCTCGAGCGCGTCGGCCTCGCCGACGCCGCCGACCGCAAGTCCTCGACGTACTCGGGCGGCATGAGGCGGCGTCTCGATCTCGCGCTCGCCCTCCTGCACGGCCCGCGCATCCTCTTCCTCGACGAGCCGACCACCGGCCTGGACGTCCAGTCGCGCACCGCCATGTGGGCCGAGGTCGCGCGCCTCGCCCGTGAGGAGGGCACAACGGTCTTCTTGACGACGCAGTACCTCGAGGAGGCCGACGTGCTCGCCGACCGCGTCGGCATCATCGACAGCGGCAAGATCGTCGCCGAGGGCACGCCCGCGGCGCTGAAGGCCCAGGTCGGACGCCCGACCGTCGAGTTGTCGCCGCGCGATCCGGCCGGCTGCGGCGCGGCGCGCAACGCGCTCGAGCCCTTCGGCGAGGCCGTCGCGGCGCGCCAGGACGGATCGATCGCCGTGCGGCTGGCCTCCGGTGCCGATCAGCTCGCCGACATCGTGCGTGCGCTCGACGCTGCCGACATTCCGGTCGCCCACCTCGCTCTGCACGAGCCGACGCTTGACGACGTCTTCCTCGCGAAGACCGGGCGCAGCCTCGAGGGCGCTGCCGATCAGGGCGCAGCGGACATGCCCGCAACTGACCCGTCCGCGCACGCGCGGACCGCCGCGTGACCGCGACGCTGGCCTCGGGAGGGCTGTTCGACCAGGTCGGCCTGCTTGCGGGACGCGCCGTACGGCGGGTGATCCGCCAGCCGGCGCAGGTCGTGTTCCCGATCGCGTTTCCGCTCATCCTGCTCGCGGTCAACGCGTCCGGGCTCGACGCGGCCACGAACCTGCCGGGCTTCCCGACCGCCGACTACCTCGACTTCGCCCTCGCCGTCCCGTTCATGCAGGGCGCCCTGTTCGCTGCGCTCAACGGAGGCCAGGACCTCGCGCGCGACATCGAGGGCGGATTCCTCGATCGCCTCGCGTTGACACCGATGTCTCGTGGCGCGCTGCTCGCCGGCCAGCTGGGCGGCGCGCTGTTCATGGGCGTCGTCAGCGCCGTGCTGTACCTGCTCGTCGGGCTCATGCTCGGCGTCGGCATCGCGGCGGGCCTCGCAGGCGCGCTGGTTCTGCTCGTCCTCGCGGTCTCGATCTCCTTCGCCTTTGCGTGCTTCGGGATGTTCGTCGCCCTCCGGACAGGGACAGGCGAAGCCGTGCAGGGCTTCTTCCCGCTGTTCTTCGTGCTGCTGTTCCTCAGCTCGGCGTTCTTTCCGCGCACTCTCATCGAGCAGGACTGGTTTGCAACGGTTGCGACCTACAACCCGGTCTCCTACCTGGTCGAGGGCATCCGCAGCCTCGTGATCACCGGCTGGGACCCGGAGGCGCTCGCATACGCCTTCGGGATCAGCGCGCTGGCGATCGTGTTCTTTCTGGCCATCAGCTCGCGCGCGCTGCGCACGCGCCTCACGCGCACATGAGCTCGCTCGCGCGCACTCGCTCCGTTGCCGGCGCCGTCGCCTGGCGCGGGATCCACAACGCGTTCACGAACCCGGCGTTCCTGCTGCCCAGCGTGCTGTTCCCGCTGTTCTTCTTCATCGCGTTCGCCGGCGGCCTGTCCGGTATCCAGAACGCGCCGAAGTTCGACTTCCCCTCCGGCTACACCTCGTTTCAGTTCGCGTTCATCTGTGTCCAGGCTGCGGCCTTCGGCGGCGTCTTCACGGGCTTCGCGATCGCGGCCGACTTCGAGTTCGGCTTCGCGCGGCGGCTGCTGCTCGCGGCGCCCAACCGCGGCGGGATCGTCATCGGCTACATGCTCTCGGCGATGGTGCGGGCGGTGTTCGTGCTGAGCGTCGTGTTCGTCGCCGGCCTGATCAGCGGGATGCGCGTCGACGGCTCGGTCGCCGACATGCTCGCGCTGCTCATGCTGGCGCTCGCGACGAGCGCGACGGCGACGCTGTGGTCCGCCGGGATCGCCATGCGGCTGCGGACGATGCAGGCCGGCCCGGTCATGCAGATGCCGATCTTCATCTTGCTGTTCCTCGCGCCGGTGTACGTGCCGCTGGACCTCGTGGTCGGCTGGGTGCACGACGTGGCGACGTACAACCCGTTCACCGCGCTGCTGGAGTCCGCGCGCGGCTTCGTCGCGGGCGAGCCAGAGAAGATCGCCATCAGCTCGGGGTGCCTGGTCGCGCTGTTCGCGGTCTCCGCGCTGTGGGCGCGCGGCGGCCTGCGCTCGGCCGAGCGCGCCGGTTAGGCTCGTGGCTCATGCAGCTCGAGTCCGGCGAGCACGTCATCTTCGAAGGCCACCCGTCGTGGCGCTCGATCCTCGGCTTCTACCTCAACGGGCTGGTCGTGGTCGCGATCACCGGGGTGATCGTCGCCGGCATCACCCGCGCGAGCGGCGACGAGGTCGACACGGGCAAGGTCACGCTCGTCGTCATCGCGCTGCTCGCCGTCGTGCTCGTCGCCGGCTACGTCAAGCGGCTGTTCACGAAGTACACGATCTCCAACCACCGCCTGCACATCCGCCGCGGGATCGTCGCCCGCGCCGAACAGCAGACGCAGATCAACCGGGTGCAGAACGTCAACACGAACCAGTCCGTGCTCCAGCGCTTCCTCCTGATCGGCACCGTGAACTTCGACACGGCCGCCGGGGACGACTACGACTTTCAGTTCGGCGGCGTCGCGAGCCCGCACGAGGTCGTCGAGGCGGTCCACCGCGCGCAGCGCGAGTCCGACGCGGTCACCGTGCCGCGCTAGGGGTGCCGGAGCCGGCCACGTGGCCGGCGGAGGCGGGCCCCCGCGGGTGTTCCGGCTCAGCCGGCGGCGGACTTGCGCAGCCGTGCCGCGCGGGACTTCTTGCGCGCGCCGGCGTTGCGGTGCACCGCACCGCGCTTGACGGCCTTGTCGATCGTGCTGACCAGCACGCGGTGCTCGGTGTCGGCGCTCTCGTCGTCGCCCGCGGCGACCGCGGCCTCGAGGCGGCGAAAGTACGTCCGCACCGCGGACGTGTAATGGCGGTTCTCGAGGCGCTCGCGCTCGGAGCGCAGGATCCGCTTCTTCTGGGAGTGGATGTTGGCCATCAGCGTGAAAGCGCCGCGGGCATTGGCCGCGGCTGTCCCTAGAGTAGCGCACCGATGGCGGCCGATCGCCCGAGAACAGGCCCGCCCGCCCGCCCGCCCGAGGCCAGAGGGCGGATCGCCCGCAACACAGCGATCTTCTCGATCCTCACCGGCCTGTCGCGCATCGCGGGACTGATCCGCGAGATCGTCGCGTCGAGCTACTTCGGCACGAGCGGCGCCTTCTCGGCGTTCACGATCGCCTTCCAGATCCCGAACCTCGTCCGCAACCTGTTCGCCGACGCCGCGCTGAGCGCCGCGTTCGTGCCGGTCTTCACCGAGCTGCTGGAGATGGGGCGCCGTCGCGAGGCCTACCAGCTCGCATCGACGTTCGTGGCGATCATCGTCGGCGCGCTCGTGGCGATCAGCGTCTTCTTCGTGCTGATCGCGCCGTCTGTCATGCCGCTGCTGACCGGCGATGACTTCTCGCGGGAGCTCGAGAGCCTCACCGTCGGGCTGTCACAGGTGCTGTTCGGAATCGTCCTGCTGCTCGGGCTCAACGGGCTCCTCGTCGGGATCCTCAACGCCTACGACCACTTCACGATCCAGGCGCTCTCGCCGCTGGTCTGGAACATCGTCATCATCGTCGCGCTCGTCGCGCTGCGCCCGCTCTTCGACGGCGACGACGAGCTCTACGCCTACGCGATCGGGGTCCTCATCGGGACCGTCGTGCAGCTCGCGATGGCGCTCCCGGTCCTGCGGCGCCTCGACTTCGCCTTCGCGCGCCGGGTCGACCTCGGCGATCCGCGGGTGAAGCAGGTGCTGGCGCTCATGCTCCCCGTCACGCTCAGCCTCGGGCTCATCAACTTCAACATGGTCATCAACTCGACGCTCGGCTCGTACGTCACGGAGGAGGGACCGCGCGCGATCGACGCCGCCTTTCGCCTGTACATGCTGCCGCAGGGGATGTTCAGCGTCGCGATCGCCACGGTGCTGTTCCCCGCGCTCGCGCGGCTGGCGACGCGCCGCGACGCCGACGGAATGCGCGCGCTCACCGGGACCGGCACGCGGCAGATCCTGCTGCTGCTGATCCCGGCTGCGGCCTGCACGCTCGTGCTCGCCGAGCCGATCACGCGTCTGGTCTACGAGCGCGGCGAGTTCGACGCCGAGTCGACCAAGCTCGTCTCCGAGGCGCTGTTCTGGTTCTCGTTCAGCCTGCCGTTCGCGGGCGTCAACCTGCTGCTCACGCGCACGTTCTTCTCCGTCCAGCGGCCGTGGCTGCCGACGAAGCTCGGGGCGTTGTCGCTCGTCGTCAACGCGGTCGTCGCGCTCGCGCTCTACAAGCCCTTCGGGCTCGCGGGGATCGTCGTCGGAACCGCGATCGGCAGCGCCGCGATGACGTGGGGCCAGGTCGTGTACCTGCGCCGCGGGCTCAACGGTCGGCTGGAGGGCGCCGAGACGCTTGACGCCCTCATCCGCATCGTCGTTGCCTCGGCTGCGCTGGCCGGCGTCGCCTACCTGCTGTGGGCAGGCCTCGACGACCTGCTCGGGCGCGCGCTCGTCGCGCAGGTGATCTCGGTCGGAACCGCCCTGACGGCCGGCTTGGCCGTCTACGGCTTCGCCGTGCTCGCACTGCGCGTGCCGGAGGCAAGCCAGATCCGCGATCTCGTCAGCGCGCGGATCGGCGGCGGGCGACCGCAGTAGGCATCACACGACGGTCGCGGCGCCCGGCGACGGCGTCGCCGCGACCGCCCGGCTCGGTGACTATGCGCGACCCATCGCCCGTGCCCACG
>JALZJA010000535.1 GCA_030860005.1 Actinomycetota bacterium | reverse complement strand
CGCCTCCGCCCGCCGCGGCGGCGGAGGTGCCGGTCGCGGCGCCCGCACCCGCAGCGCCGCCGCGCAAGCCGACGATCGTCCGCAAACTCATCCCCTACGGCGCGAAGCGCAGGCAGCAGATGTCCGCGTACTCCGAGCGCCACTACGGCGTGGCCGGCTACAAGCTCACCGACCCGCGGGTGATCGTGGAGCACTTCACGGTCAACGACAGCGTCCAGGCGACGTACAACACGTTCGCGCCCAACGTGCCGGACCCCGAGCTCGAGGAGCTGCCCGGTGTCTGCTCGCACTTCGTCATCGGCGAGACCGGGCGCATCTACCAGTTCGTGCTCCTGTCGATCAGGTGCCGTCACACGGTCGGTCTCAACGACCGCTCGTTCGGGATCGAGCACGTCGGGCGCTCCGACGGGCAGATCCTCAACAACCGCCGCCAGCTCGCCGCGTCGCTGCGGCTCACGGCGTGGCTGCGCTGCCGTCACGACATCGACGTTCGCAACGTCATCGGCCACAACGAGTCGCTGTCGAGCCCCTACCACCACGAGAACGTCGCGAAGCTGAAGACCCAGACGCACGGCGACTTCAAGAAGACGTCGATGCGGGTATACCGGCGCAAGCTGCGCAAGCGCCCCTGCGCCTAGCCCGAATTGCCACGGCTCTGCGAAGCAAGCGCATCAATTTCGGCCTCGTGGCCGCGTCCGGTGGCCGGGTGAGGACATCCTTCTCCCGTGCCCACATCACGTGCACAACTGACCGATTCGTCGGCGCCGCTGGCAGAGGGGTCATTTCTGCACGCATGTCGTGCAGGAGTGACCGACCTCGATGAGGAAGGGCGCGATAGGTCAGTTGTGCATGTTGACCGGCGGGTCGCCGCGGTCGCCGATCGTCAGTTCGAGGTCGTGACGCGCGAGCAGCTGCTCGCTCTCGGCCTCGGGCGCGGCGCGATCGGGTGGCGGTTGGAGTGCGGGCTGCTGTACCGGCTGCACCGCGGCGTGTACATCTGGGGCCATCCCTCCCCGAGGCCCGTCGCCCGTGCGCTCGCAGCGGTACTTGCGTGCGGGGACGGAGCGCTCCTCAGCCATCGTTCCGCCGCGGCGCTGTGGGGGATCCGGCCCGCGACAACTGGATGTATAGACGTGACCCTCGTCGGGAACCGGCGCGTGCGTCACGAGGGCATCAGAACGCACCGGACGGCCTCGCTCCCGGTCATTGACATCCGCACCCTGCACGGCATCCCGATCACCAGTCCCGCCCGCACACTCCTCGACAGCGCGCCAGAGCTCACGGCCCGCGAGCTCGCCGCCGCCGTCGAGCAAGGCCAGATCAAGCGCCTCGTCACCAAGCACGACCTGCGCGCCACGATCGACCGCGCACCGACCCGCGCCGGCGCCCCGGCGCTGCGAGCGTTCCTCAACGAAGCCGCGTTCACGCGGTCCGAGGCCGAACGTCGCCTCGCCGCACTCCTGCGCGCCGCCAAGCTTCCGCGCCCAGCCTTCAACCACACCATCGAAGGCTTCGAGGTCGACGCCGCCTGGCGCGTCGAGCGCGTCATCCTCGAGGTCGACAGCTACGCCTTCCACGCCACCCGCGCCGCGTTCGAGCGCGACCGGCGCAAAGACGCCGCCCTCACCCGCGCCGGCTACCTGGTCCTGCGCACCACCTGGCACGAACTCACCAACGAACCACACGCGCTCGTCGCCCGCATCGCCGAAGCGCTCGCCCGCGGGCCCGACCGGCGACCCCTTCAGCCCGCTGCCAGCCCCGGCCAGTAGCTCTCCGCCAGCCGCGCCACGGCCGTCTCGGCAAGCGGATGCACGTCGACGTCGGGCGGCGAAGGCGGATCCTCGGCGCCCGCCACCTCGAGCGCGATCGTCACGCAGCGCGACAGCGCGCCGAGGTCGTAGCCGCCCTCCAGGACGACACCCAACGGCACCCCGAGCTCGTCCGCCAGCGCGCGCACCGAGGCGGCCATCGCCCGGTACCCGTCGTCGGTGACGACGCACGCGGCCAGCGGGTCGTCGGCGTGCGCGTCGAAGCCCGCTGACAGCAGCAGCAGGCCCGGCGCGAACGCGCGTCCCACGGGCCGCACGACGTGCTCGACCAGCGACGCCCAGATCGCGTCGCCCGAGCCGCCGGGCACCGGCAGGTTCACCGAGAAGCCCTCCCCCGCGCCACGCCCGACGTCCGAAGCCGGGCCCGTGCCGGGATACAGCGGCGACTGGTGGATCGAGCAGAACAGCACGTCGTCGCGATCGGCGAAGAGGGCGTTCGTGCCGTTGCCGTGGTGGACGTCCCAGTCGAAGATCATCACGCGCCGCACGCCGTGCTCGTCGAGGGCGTGCTGCGCTGCGATCGCGATGTTGTTGAACAGGCAGAAGCCACTCGCGCGCGTCGCCTCCGCGTGGTGTCCGGGCGGGCGGTGCAGCGACGCGCCCGCGGAAGCGCCCTCCTCGCCGAGCAATGCGTCGACCATCGCGATCGCACCGCCGGCGGCGTGGTACGCGGCCACGCAGGAGCCCGGGCTCACGATGGTGTCCA
>JALZJA010000528.1 GCA_030860005.1 Actinomycetota bacterium | reverse complement strand
CGCACTTCGCGCGACACGATGCCCGTTCGGCGCCGGTCAGCGGGCGGTCGTGTCGCCTATGCCGCGCCATAGGCAGCAACTTCGACAGAACCCGCGACGCGCCTGCGAACAGTGCCGCTCGTCGCGCCGAGCGCAAGCGTGCGATCTAGTTGCCGTACGCGTCCGCCCGCCCTCATGATGGGCGGATGCTTCTCACGACACCACGGTTCGTGCTCACTGCGCTGGTCGTAGTCACGAGCGTTGCGTCGGCCTCGCCGGTGCCAGCTGTGGCGCGTTCGCGACCGTGTCCGCCCGCGAACGCCGTAGCCCTCGCTCGATCGGCGTATGGCATTGTCTTCAGTACGGTCGCGACGACGACGAGGCGTCGGTGTGCGTGCATCGCCCGAAGCGCATCGTGCATCTGGGCAGAGGTGAGAACGCGCTCACCCACGTCCGCATGGCCGGCCGGTTCGTGGCGCTGCGCGACCACTACGACTCTGGTGCGCCTGACCCGTGCTACGCCCTGAGCGTGAGCGTCTTTGACGTCACCAAGCGCCCGGAACCGAGCGAGCCCTTCGACGAACCTAGGGGCCTCCTACTGCCCGGATTCGATGAATCCCGCTTCAACTGCAGCGGACGACCAGAGGATGAGCACTACAACCTGCCGACGTCCATCGTGCTGAAAGGCAATGGAGCGGTGGCCTACGTCCGATGCTTCTCCTCCGACTTCGCGTTCGGTGGCCCGTACCGGTGCGCCCTGAACATGCCGCGGCAGGTCATCAAGCACGACGCGCGTGCCCGCCGCAACACGATCACCATCCTTGACAGCGGATTGGACATCGCAACGCAATCGCTGCGCTTGAACGGCGGCACACTCACGTGGCGACACGGGCAACGCAGACGAACAGCCCGGCTCAGATAGCGCCGTCGCCAGTATCCGCCGCCGCCACGCGCGGGCGCGCCCGGTGCGGCTTTTCGCGCTTTGCGGCACGACGTGATCGGTGCAGAGCACGCCGCGGGTAGCCATGTCCGTTGGGCGACGTAGCGTTCGAGGCGATGGCCAAGAAGTACCGCGAGGTCCGCTCAGCGCTGCAGGCAAGTCCTGCGCCAGCGCGGGTCACACGAGGTCTGGGGCAAGCCGGGTCAGACAGGCCGTATCGTGGTGGCAGGAAAAGACGGCGATTCCGTTCCCGTCGGAACGCTGTCTAGCATCCGCAGGGCAAGCGGACTGGAGCATCTGCGATGAGCGAGTACGTAGTGGTTATCGAGCGAGCCGAGGATGGTGGGTGGGGCGCATACGTCCCCGATCTTCCCGGTGTCGTGGCCCTCGGCACGACCCGTGACGAGGTCTCAGAACGCATCCGCGAAGCGGTCGACGCGTATGCGCAGGAGATCGCCTCGCTCGGACAACGTCTACCCCACCCGGTCGCGACGAGCGAAACGATCCAAGCGGCCTGACCCGCCGGCGCAAGCGCCCAGTCGCGCGACTACAGACGCGCGCGTAGCCCGGCGCTTGCCGGAATCATCGGCGCTCGAGGTGCGTGGACGGTGTCGATGATCTCGGCGTGATCAATGCCTTGAAGGTAGATCGACGTGACGCCGAGGTTGACGTGCCCGCGCTGGCGCTGGATGACGTTCAGCGGTACGCCTTCGCGGGCCATCTCGACGGCGTGCGCGTGGCGCAGCTGATGGGGCGCAAAACGCCGCCGAACTTCCGCCCGTGCTGCGGTTCGACTGAGCTGATGGCGCGCGTTTGACGCCGTCGACGGCCGCCCGCGGCCCCCGCGTCGATCACGCAGAACAGCATGCCCACCGGCATCTGCACGCGATACGCAAGCCATGGCCGCAGCTGCTCCCAGCCCCACTGGTCCATCCCGACCTCACGCCGCTTGTCGCCCTTGCCATGGCGCACCAAGATCGCGCCGCGCGACCTATCAAGATCGCTCTCTGTCAGCGCCAACGCCTCACCGATACGAAGACCCGCACGCCACAACACCACGATTAGCGCCCGCATGCACATGCCGTGCGTGCCGCCGCCCGCGTGACGCATGACCAGCACGATCTCCTCGATGCTCGGAGGATCAGCCGGATAACGCACACCCTTGTAAACGGCGAACGCCCCACATGCGCTCCCGGCAACGTCGCCGGGAACGCCGACGACCCGCAGCATCAACTAATCCCACGACGCCTTCAGAATCCATGACGTCGCCCAAGCGCCCTCTTTGAACGCCACGAACGCCAGCGGCGCATGCCCGCTGTCAGAGTGCGCCTTCCCGCGCGATCCCGCACTCTCGGCGTCGACTTCAGACCCGTTTACGCAGCCTCCGGCAGCCACTGCTTCCACGCCGCCGGGATCGTCGGGCTGGCGACGTGGATGAACACCTGAGGGTGCGGCACGCGCGGTGGATGGCGCGGGTGCATGCCGACCTTCTGGGGAAGGTGGTCGCCCTTGCGGCGATTGCAGGGCGCGCACGAGGCGACGATGTTCTCCCACGTCGACGGCCCGCCCTTGGAGCGCGGGATGACGTGGTCGACGGTGAGGTTCGCCCGGGCGCCGCAGTACTGGCACGTCCAGCCGTCGCGGGCGAACACCGCGCGCCGCGTGATCTTGCGCCGGTGCGTGTCGCGCGGGACCTTCACGAACGTCACGAGCCGGATGACGATCGGCCGCGGGAGCGTCGCGTGCTCGGAGCGCAGCTCGAAGCTTGAGTGCTCGACGATCTCGGCCTTCTCCTTGAGCAGCAGCACGGCGGCGCGGCGCACCGTGCACACGTTGATCGGCTCGTAGGTGGCGTTCAGGACGAGCACACGGCCAGACTCACGCCCGCGCCGCCGGTGCTCCGGATGCGGCGCGAACCCAGATGGTCCTGGTGGCGGAGACTGGGTCGCCATGACGATCGCGGAAGTCTAACCAGGGACCCCGTCGACGGTGGAGTACGAGCCGAGAACTTTGACGGCGTCGCAGTGCTTCTGAAGGCCCTCGATCGCGCCTGCGACGGAAGCGTCGTCCGCCGAACCCTCGCAGTCGACGAAGAAGCGGTAGTGGCCGAGGCGGGCGCGCTGCGGCCGCGACTCGATCTTCGTGAGGTTCACGCCGCGAAACGCGAACTCCGACAGGCAGCGCACGAGCCAGCCCGGGCTCGTGTCACCCGAGCCCTGAAAGACGATCGAGGTCTTCGACGGCCGCGCCGGATCGGCCGGCGCGGCCTCGCGCGCGATCCAGACGAAGCGGGTCGCGTTGCCGGGCTCGTCCTCGACTTCTTCGGCCAGCACGCTGGCGCCGTACAGCTCGGCGGCGCGGCGCGTGCCGAGGGCAGCCCACGGCGCCGGTTCGGCGACGACCAGCCGCACCGCCTCGGCGGTCGAGGCGGCCGGCGCAATATCGGCTCCGGGGAGGTGCTCGTGCAGGAAGCGCGCGCATTGCGACGTCGCCTGCGGGTGCGAGACGACGCGCTCGATCTGCGCGAGCTCCATGCGCTCGCGTGCAATGAGGCACGGCGACACCGCTACGACGACCTCGCCCACGATGACGACGTTCGCGTCGCCGGCGGCAAGCGTGTCGAGCGTCACCCCGACGGGCCCCTCGAGCGAGTTCTCGATCGGGACGACAGCGCGGTCAACCGTGCCCGCGTGCACAGCGAGGACGGTGTCGCGGACGGTCGGCAGCGCGACGAACTCTGAGTCGGGGGCCTCCAGCGACGAGCGGACGGCCTCCTCGGAGAACGTTCCCTCGGGCCCGAGGTACCCGAGCCGCATCAGGATGCCAGTGCGAGGCGTAGCGCTTCCTCCTCCTCGGGCGAGAGCTTGAGGTCGCCCTTGCCCGCGGAGATCTGCTTGGCGTACAGCCGCGCTTGGTCACGGTGGTGGATCGAGGACAGCACGACGCCCGACCGCGAGCTGTCGAGCAGCACGATCGAGGTCGATTGGCGGCCCGACATCTCGTTGTAGGCGTCGTAGCGGATGAGGCCGCAGTGCGCGATCGCGCCGTCGAGCCGCGTCTCGACCGCCCCGAGCCGGCCGTTGAGGTGCTCGGCGACGCCCGTGATGTAGTCGTGCAGCGCGCGAAACGAGGTATCGAGCGTCGCGGCGTGCGAGACGAGGTCCTGCGCCCCCTGGTCGCCGAGTACCGTGCG
This sequence comes from Actinomycetota bacterium, assembly GCA_030860005.1. GTDB lineage: Bacteria > Actinomycetota > Thermoleophilia > Solirubrobacterales > Solirubrobacteraceae > CADCVQ01. Next base: position 2,453 of record JALZJA010000528.1, on the reverse strand, counting down.
CTGGTCTGCGCGCAGCTTGCGCAGCTGCGCGAACAGCAGCGCCGACAGGCCGGCCGCGATCAGCGCCACGGCGCCGGCGGCCAGCGCGATGATTCCCACGGTGGTGGTCAGCTCGGCGCCCATGGCCCGGAAACGGTAGCTAGCTTCGGGTGAACAGCGCCGTGTAGGTCTGGGTGTTGTTGTCGGTCTTCTGCTCGCCCGGCACCGGCCTGACCTCCACCGTGATCGTTACCGCCTCGCCGATCGGCGGCGCCTCGCCGAGCGGGACGGAGACCTCCGCATTCGCTCCCGCGCGGGTCTCGTCGACGGTCTTCTGGACGGTGATCGTCTTGCCGGCGCTCGGCTTGACGCGCACCCGCACCCGTACGTCGGTCTCGATGTTCTCGCCCTGGTTTGCGATGACCGCCCGGAAGGCCAGGTTCGAGCTCGCCGCGATCCGGTTCGGAGCGCCGCCCGCGACAAGCGCCTTGTCGCCGACGGCGACGCTGACGAGCCCATGGCCGTGGCTGCCGGGAGCGGGTTCGCCCGCGGCCCCGCCGCCTGCCCCGCGGCCGGCCTCGGAGCCGATGCGGCGAGCGACGATGTCCGGATCCAGCCAGCCGAGGTTCTGCTGGAAGCTCGAGCGCTGAATCGTCTGGCCGCCGATCTCCTCCTTGTCGAGGATCTGCTGGACGATCGCGGCGACCCGGCGCGTGTAGACGACGTCCGCGGCCGTGAACGCCTGCATCTCACCGGAGATGCCCTTGACGGCGTTCTCGGCCACGGCGGCCTCGCTCCCGAGCGCGCTGGGGACCTTCTCGGCGACCTTGCCGATCGTCTCCTGCAGCAGCGACAGCGTGAGCACGAGATTGCGATGGGCCGGCAGCATCTCGTCGGGGACGTCGAGCTTCACCGCCCTGCTCGTCTGCCGCTCGGCGTTCACGCGCAGCCCGTTGACCTGCGTCTGAAGGTCGCTCGGCGACGAGCCGCGCGTGGACAGCGTCTGGAAGAAGTCGTCGGTGTTGTCGTCGGCGTCCTGGACGAGGCTCGCGACGTCGCGGTTGTAGTCCTTCAGCGCCTGCTCCTTGCGGTTGCTCAGACAGCCGCGGATCCCGACGACGAGCAGCACGATGACGAGCAGGCCGACGCCAGCGGCCACTGCGCGGCGGACCAGCAGCTGCTGCGGGTCGCTCGGAGCGATCGGGGCACTGGTCGGTCTACGCGGCCGCGTGCGGGTCGGAGGCTCGTCGTCGTCGAAGAAGGACAGGGGATCCGCTCCTTGGCGAGATCGCGAATGGGCAGTATGACCCCGCGCGCGTAGGGTCGTCACGGTGCAACTTTCCTGCCAGCGGCCAGTTTCCTGCTTCGGCGCGCAAGGATCGCGTGCCGAGCACGGCGAAATCTGAGTCGGTGACCTACGTCCGCACGCCCGCCCCTGCCGCCCTCGCGGGCGAGCTCGTGCTCGGCCGCTACCGGCTCCAGCGCAGGCTCGGGGCGGGCGGCATGGGCGTCGTCCACCTTGCTCGGGACGAGCATCTCGAGCGCGACGTGGCGGTCAAGCGCATCGCGATCGAGCTCGATCCGGACGGGCGCGGTGAGCGCGAGGCGCTCGCGGCCGCCCGGCTGTCGCACCCGGGAATCGTCTCGCTGTACGAATCGGGGCGCGACGAGGAGGCCGTCTACCTCGTGTCAGAGCTCGTCGTCGGGCGGACGCTCGCCGAGCTTGAGCGCGACGGCGCCCTGTCGGATCGCGCCGCGCTGCGCATCGGCGTGACGCTCTGCGACGCCCTCGAGCACGCGCATGCGCGCGGCGTCATCCATCGCGACGTCAAGCCCTCCAACGTCATCTGCCCGGACCGTGTCGAGGAGGGCGGCGGCGCCGCGAAGCTGACCGACTTCGGAATCGCTCGGATGGCCGACGGTGACGTCCTGACGCGCACCGGCGACATCATCGGGACGCTCGCCTACATGGCGCCCGAGCAGGCACGCGGCAAGCGCCTCAGCGGCGCGGCGGACGTATACGCGCTCGGCGTCGTGCTCTACGAGGCGCTCACTGGCGTCAATCCGATCCGAGCGGGCAACCCGGCCGCGACGGCGCGTCGCGTCGGCATGCGCCTGCCCGCGCTTCAGCGCGTGCGTCGTGACCTGCCGGCGCAGCTGTGCCGCGCCATCGATACGGCGGTGCAGCCCGATCCCGATGCGCGCATCAGCGTCGGAACCCTGCGCCGCGCGCTGGCGGCCGCGATGGACCTCGTCGAAGACGATCCGGGCCCGATCGCGGCGCCGCGCGAGCGCAGCCTGACGGCGACCCGACGCGCGGTCGCCGACGCAACGCATCACAACCGCCGCTACGCCGAGCCGATGACGGAGGCCGAGGAGGAGCGCCAGCGGCGGGCGAACGAGCGTGCGCTGCGCCGGCGCAGGCCTCAGCCGCCGCAAACCGCAACCGCGATCGTGCCGGAGCGACTCGGCCC
>JALZJA010000507.1 GCA_030860005.1 Actinomycetota bacterium | reverse complement strand
GTCCGCGAGGTCCGGCTCGCCGGCGACCCGCGCCGGGCGCCGCGCGCGCGTGCCGGCGGCCGCCACCATCGCGCAGAAGCGCGTCGACCCGAGACCGAGCTTCGCGCCAGGAAGGGCCTTCCTCGTGGCTTCAAGCACTCCCCGCTCCTCAGAGAGCAGGCGATGAAGCCCGTCCGCCTGAAAACACGCCTCGCCCGGACGCAGCGACTCGACCGCCGCGCCGATGCCCTCCAGCCGGACCAGCGCGCGCTCCCACGCCTCGGCGACGCCCATCGGATCGGGCGGCACGAGCGACAGCCGCGGGCAGCGGGCCAGCGCCTCGCCCATCCGCATCCCTGCGTGGATCCCGAACGCCTCCGCGGCCTGTGAGACCTCGCCGATATTGAGCTCGCGGCCGGGCTCCGGCGCGAGCGCCGCCGGCTCGCCGAGCAGCCCGGCGCGCCCTCCGGCCGCGACGGTGAGCTCAAACCGCTCGAGAAGGACGCAGATGATCATCGGATCGAACAAATGTTCGCATCTCATCGGGAACGCCGCAAGCTGGACCCTTGCCCAGCGCACTCGTAAGCTCTGCCTCCAGTGGGCCACTCCATGTTCGACAGCCGGACGAAGGCCCGCTCGCTGGCCTTCCTGTTCGTCGCCGGCGCTCTCGCCGGGCTGCTGGCGATCGCCCTGCCCGTCGAAACGCCCGTCGCGGAACGCACGATCCTCGCAGTGGCCGCGCTCGCGGTCGCTCTCGGGTTCGCGCTTCTTCGCTACGGCGTCCGGATCTCAGACCCGCTGTGGCATCTCGCGCTCGTGGCGGCGACGATCGTGCTCAGCTTCATGGTGCATTTCACGCACCAGACGACGCTCTACGCGCTGCTCTACATGTGGCCGGCGCTCTATGCGTTCTTCTTCTTCTCGACGCTGGCCGCCCTCGCTCACCTGGCGTTCATCGGCGGGGCGTACGCGGGGGTCCTGAGCCTTCAAGAGGAGGCGATGGGTTCCACGGTCCGCCTCCTGCTCGTGGTGGGGACCCCGCTCGTGGTTGGCCTGATCATCACGCGCCTGCTCGGCAGCCTGCGCGCCGGGCTAGAGCGCAGCGCGCGCCAGGAGCATGCGCTGCGCAGCAGCGAGCAGCGCACACGGCTGATCGTCGACAGCGCTCGCGACGGCTTCATCTCGACCGATGCGGCGGGCCGCGTGACGGACCTCAACGCCGCCGCTGAGCAGCTGCTCGGACGCTCGCGCGCGGACGCGATCGGACGCCCCTTTCAGGAGCTCGGCGTGCCGCCCGCGGTACATACGAAGTTCGACGCGCGCCGCCAGGGCCTTCTGGAGGCGGCTCGGGCCGACCGCCCGCACCACCTGGAGCTGCGCGTCAACATCGACCGCCCCGACGAGACGCGACTGCAGGCCGAGACGATGATCTGGGTCGTCGAGCGCGACGGCGAGCTCATGTTCAACGCGCGCCTGACCGACATCGGCGAACGCCTGCGACAGGAGCACGAGCGCGAGAACCTCGTGCGCTCCGAGGCAGCGCGCCAGGAGGCCGAACGCGCGGCGGCCACGATCGCGCGCCTGCAGGCGGTCGCGGACGTGGCGCTGACCCAACGCGACTTCGACACGTTCGCGCCGGCGCTTGTCGCCCGCACGCGGGAGGTGCTGGGCGCGCAAGCCGCCGCGTTGCTGCTCCTGGAGGACGACGGCAGCCTGTCCCTCGTCGCCGATGACGGCGTGACCGATCCAGACCGGGTGCGGCGCGTCGCGGCCGGGACGGGCCTCGCGGGGCGCGTCATGGCCACCGGCGGCCCGGTGCTCCTCCAGAACCCGTCGCCGGAGGAGCTGGCCGAGCCGCTCCTGCTCGAGACCGGCATCGCGTCGATGCTCGGCGTGCCGCTCGTGGTCCACGGCGCGGTGATCGGGACCATCGAGATCGGCGTGCGGGCACCGCGCAGGCTTGGGCCGGCGGACATCGACCTGCTGCGGCTGACCGCCGACCGCGTTGCGCTGGCAGTCGACCACGCGCGCGCCTTCGGCCGCGAGCACCGCATCGCGGAGACGCTGCAGCGCAGCCTGCTTCCGCAGACGCTGCCGAAGCTGCCCGGAATCGAGCTCGGCGCCCGCTACCTGCCCGCGGCGTCCGAGTCCGAGATCGGCGGCGACTGGTACGACGCGATCTCGCTTGGTGGCGGACGCGTGCTGCTCGTCATGGGCGACGTCTCCGGCAAGGGACTCGCGGCCGCCTCGGCGCTCGGCGCACTGCGCAATGCGATCCGTGCGTACGCCTTCGATGGCAACGGCCCGGCGCAGATCGCCGAGCGCCTGAACCGCTTCGTGCTCGCGGAGCCGGGACGTGAGCATATGGCGACGCTCGTGCTCGCATCCTTCGACCCGGTCGACGGGAAGTTCTCGTGGGTCAACGCGGGTCACCCGCCGCCGCTCACGCTCAGCGCTGAGGGGATGCCGCGGTTCCTCGACGGCGCCCGCTCGGTCCCGCTCGGCGTGCTGCCGTTCCCCGGCTACGTGGAGGAGGTCACGACGCTCGAGCCGGGCGGCGCGATCCTGCTGTACACCGACGGCCTCATCGAGCGGCGCGGGGAGCACCTCGACGTGGGCCTCGCGCTGCTGGCGGGTACTGCGGGCGGGGGAATGCTCGAGCCCGATTCGATCTGCGATCGCCTGCTCGCGGCAGCGATCCCCAACGGCGAGCCGAGCGACGACGTGGCCCTGCTCGCGCTGTGTCACGTGCCGCTCGGTGCGCGGCTCGTCGTCGACCTGCCCAGCGAGCCGCGCGCGCTCAGCTCGCTGCGCGCACTGCTGCGGCGCTGGCTCGAGCAAGCCCACGCCGCCGACGCCGACGTCCACGCGATCGTCATGGCCTGCAGCGAGGCCTGCACGAACGCGATCGAGCACGCCGGCGCAGATCCGGGCGAGACGATCGCCTTCGAGGCACTGCTGCACGATGGCGAGGTCGAGGTCAAGGTCCGCGACCGCGGCTGCTGGCGCGACCAGCGCCCGCCGAACGAGCAGGGACGTGGCCTGGAGCTCATCGACGCCCTCATGGATGACGTCGAGCTCGAGACTCTTCCCGAGGGCACGACCATCCGCCTGTGGCGCCGCCTCACAGAACGCGTGAGCGCATGAGCCAACCGGCCGCAGTCGTCGAGACCAAGCCGCACGGCAACCACATCGTCGTCCGCATCAGCGGCGAACTCGATGTCTTCAACGCGGCCACGATGACGAGCGAGATCGAGGCCGCCATCCCGACCGAGGCGTACGGCGCGGTCATCGACCTCACCGGCGTCGGCTTCCTGGACTCGACCGCCATCCGCAAGCTCTTCGGTCTCGCTTCCCGGCTCACCGAACGCCGCCAGCGGCTTGTGATCGTCACGCCCGAGGGCAGCACCGTGCGGCGGACGCTGCAGCTCGTGGAGTTCTCGCGCGCGGCGCCGATGCACGCGACGCTCGAGGATGCGCTGTCCTCGCTGGGCACCGGCGATAACGGCTCCTGAATCCAAGCGCACGTGCCTGAAATAGAAAACCCCCGTGTTAGCGGGGGTTTTCCTTAGTCAGCCGGTAAGCCGGATTCTGTCGTTGAGCAGCCATCCATCTGAGCGGCCTACCTGGACCTTGGCGGGCAACCTGCAAACGGTCCTGCTTGGCCTTGCATCGGGTGGGGTTTGCCTGGCCGCCGTGTCGCCACGACGCCGGTGCGCTCTTACCGCACCATTTCACCCTTACCTGTGCGCGCCGCACGTGCTGACGCACCATCGGCGGTGTGTTTTCTGTGGCACTTTCCCGCGGGTTTCCCCAGGTCGGGTTCCCGACCACCGCGCCCTGTGATGTCCGGACTTTCCTCGAAGGGCGAGCCTCCGCGACTGCCTGGCTGACCTATCCAGCGTAGCGTCCGCACGCCGGAAGGCAAGCGCACGGGGGCCAGCGATAGGGTCCCGCCGCATGCCCGGACGGGACGTCATCGGCCGCCGCGTCGGAGCCGCGGCCATCGACATCGGCCTCGTCTTCGTGCTGTTCGTCGTCGCCTCTGCGATCTTCGGCGAGCGGCGGGGCGGCAGCGGCTCGGACACCGTCATCCGCCTCGAGGGGGCCGGCTTTCTGCTCTTCCTGCTGCTGACGTTCCTCTACTACTGGAGGACCGAGGCGACGTGGGGCCAGACGCTCGGCAAGCGCTGGCTCGGCTTGTGTGTCGTCGGCGAGGACGGCTCTGCGCCGACGCCGCGCGCGGTGCTCGTCCGCAACCTGCTGCGGCCGATCGACGGCCTGCCGGCGTTCTACCTCGTCGGTTTCGTGGTGGCGGTGTCCAACCCGCGCCGCCAGCGTCTCGGGGATCTGATCGCCGACACGCTCGTGGTTTCGACAACCGCGCCACGGCCTGCGCCCCCACCGAAAGGACCGTCCGACGACGAGGTGCTCGCCGAAGTGCTCGGCCGCTAGGGGCTCGCGCTGCCACGCCGCCGCTGGGCTAGTGGATCGTGGATGCAGGGCGCTGCGGGCCGAAGGTGGACAGTGCGCTAGCACGGCGGCCTTCGGCACGTGGCGACCTGCGCCGCGAGACCTAGCCCAGCTCGCTGCCGCAGTCGCCGCACCGACCCCCGACCGCCGACGGCCCGGATCCGTACCGCGGCGTCATCGCCGCTGAGCAGATCGGGCACGTGGCGGTGCGGTGCGCGGTGAGGTCCTCCCAGGCGCCGGAGATCAGTTCCTCCAGCGTCCGACCCTCGCGCTGGGCGGCGAAGTGCATGACGGGGTGATCCAGCGCGGCGGTGGTCACGACGTCACCCGACGCTCCTGAACAGTCCGACGACGCGGCCGAGCACGCGCACCTCGCGCGAGCGGATCGGCTCCATCGTCGGGTTCTCGGGCTGCAGGCGAATGTGGTCGTCTTCGCGGTAGAAGCGCTTGACGGTCGCTTCTTCGCCGACGAGCGCGACGACGATCTCGCCGTCCTCGGCGGTCACCTGAGGGCGGACGACGACGTAGTCGTCGGGCAGGATGCCGGCGTCCACCATCGAGTCGCCGCGGACGCGCAGGACGTACTCGCCCTCCTCCCCGCCCGCGAGCTGCGGCACGGTGACGTACTCCTCGATGTTCTCCTCCGCGAGAACTGGCGAGCCGGCCGCCACGTGCCCGATGAGCGGTAGCCCGTCGGGCCGCACGATCGACTTCACCTGCTCGACCGCGCGGTCGAGCATCTCGATCGCGCGCGGCTTCGTCGGGTCGCGGCGCAGCAGGCCGAGCTTCTCGAGGTTTGCCAGGTGCGCGTGCACGGTCGAGGACGACGCAAGACCGACGGCCTTGCCGATGTCGCGCACCGTCGGCGGATAGCCGTACTTCGCCGAATAGCGCTTGATGAAGTCGAAGATCTCCTGCTGGCGCTTGGTCAGGTCCATCGGGCAAGCTCCTTGACACGAGTCGCGAATGCGGGGGGAGCGAACATCTGTTCGCACAACCTAACGCGCCCTGCGGACGGAATCAAGGGCCTATACTGCGCCCTCCCTGCGCCGGTGGCGGAATTGGTAGACGCGCAAGGTTGAGGGCCTTGTGGGCTGTATGGCCCGTGGAGGTTCGAGTCCTCTTCGGCGCATGGCTGCGGG
>JALZJA010000505.1 GCA_030860005.1 Actinomycetota bacterium | reverse complement strand
GTCGATGCCGCGGTCGCCGCGATGCTGATGTCGTGGGTGGCCGAGCCGCTGCTGAGCGGGCCCGGTGCGGGCGGCTACATGCTCGTCGCGGGCGCCGGCAAGGTGCCGGCGCTGCTGGACTTCTTTGTGTCCGCGCCGGGGCACGGCGCGCTGGCCGAGGATCGAGCCGAGCTCATGCCGGTCGAGGTCGACTTCGCCGGTGATGCCCGGCAGGTCTTTCATGTCGGTGCAGCGTCGTGCGGCGCGTTCGGCAATCCCGCCGGGATCGACGCCGCGATGCGCCACTGGGGCTCGATGGAGCTCGCCGAACTGGCCGCGCCGGCCGCGGCGCTCGCGCGCGAAGGCGTCGAAGTCAACGCCCAGCAGGCGGAGGTCGTCCATCTGCTGGCGCGGATTCTCGTCTCGACACCGGAGGTCGCGACGCTCTTCGCGCCGGACGGAAAGCTGCTGAACGAGGGCGACCTCTTCCGCAGCCCGGAGCTGGGGAACACGATCGAGCGCTTCGGCGCCGACGGCGCCGCGCCGTTTTACACCGGTGACGTCGCCGCGGCGATCGTCGACTTCGTCGCGGCCGGCGGCGGGCTGCTCACGCTCGAGGACCTGCGCCTCTACGAGGCGCAGGTGCGTGAGCCGATCACCGTCAGCTATCGCGGACGCGAGGTGCTGACGAACCCGCCGCCATCGGCCGGCGGGATCCTCATCGCGTGCGCGCTCGGCTGCCTCGATCGGGGCCCGTGCCCGCCGTCGCTGTCCTCGCTGGTCCACATCATGGAGGACGCGCAGTCGCTGCGCACCCCGGAGTTCGTCGACGGGCTCGGCGACCCGGGCTTCGCCGACGGCTTCCTCGCCAACCGGCTGGGCTCGACGACGCACATCTCCGTGATCGACGCCGAGGGGCGCGCGTGCGCGGTGACGTGCACGAACGGGGAGGGCTCGGGGATCGTCGTCCCGGGCACGGGCATCCACCTCAACAACATCATGGGCGAGGAGGACCTCAGCCCGCTCGGGTTTCACCGCGCGCCGGCCGGGCGGCGGATGCCGTCGATGATGTCGCCGACGGTGGTGACGCGCGATGGCGGCGTCGAGCTCGCGCTCGGCTCGTCGGGCTCCAACCGCATCCGCTCGGCGATCCTGCAGACGATCGTCGGCGTCGTCGACCACGGACTCGACGCGGCGGCCGCGGTGACCGCCCCGCGGGTGCACATCGAGCAGGGCATCGTCCACGCCGAGCCCGGGGTTCCCGTCGAGGAGCTGCGTTGCGAGCCGCACACGATCCTCGCCTTCCGCGCGCCGAACATGTTCTTCGGTGGCGTCCAGGCCGTCTGCCGCGATCCCGAGACCGGAGCGCTCACGGGCGCCGGCGACCCCCGTCGCGGGGGCGTCGCGGTGGTGGCTTGAGCGCGCGGCGGGGTACCGCGGGCGCCGCGACGGCGCTCGCGCTTTCGGTGGGCGGCTGCGGCACCCCGTCGCCCGACCTCTTCGTCGTCAATCGCGACGGCCGGGTGCCGGGCGCGAAGCTCACGCTGCTCGTCTCCGACACGAGTGCGCGTTGCAACAACGGACCGGCCAGGCCGCTGACGAGCGCGCAGACGATCGAGGCCCGCGACCTCAGCGACGACCTGCTCGAGTTCCAGGCCGGCGACCGGCTGATCCATACGTCCGGACCAGCGCAGATCTTCAGCTTCACGGTTCGCACCGAGACGGGCAGGCTGCGCTACCCCGACACCGCGCAGCGCCCGCCGGTCCTGCCGCGCCTGTCGCGTTTCGTTCGGCGTACCGCGATCGATCTGTGCGGGCTGAGGCGATAGCCGGGCTGCCGAACCCGTCTACGAGCGCTCGCGTCAGCCGAAGCGGACCTTGCCGTTGGAGCGCGCCCGCGCCTGCGCGCGCTCGACGAAGTACAGGCGCTTCGTCGCGGCCTTGAACAGCCGCGTCGCAAGCCGCAGCCGGGCGTTCTCCGAGCGCAGGTCGAGCAGCCCCTGCTTGGCGTCGAGGCCGAAGTCGACGGTTGCCGCCATCTCGTAGGCGCTCTTGGATGCGATCTCGGCGTCGTCGGGCTCCTCGTCCGTTGCCTGGATGACGAGCTCCGTATAGGCCTCGCGCGCCGCCTCCGCGATCGCCTCGTCCGGCTTCTCGCTCTTGTCCTCGACGAACTCGACGGTGCCGGAGGGGTACGGCCGGTCGGCCTGGCGGTCGATGATCCGAAACGGCCGCGTCCCACGCGTGAGGACGTTCAGGCGGCCGTCCTCCATGCGCTCGATCACCTCCGTGATCGCACACGCGCAACCGATCGACTTCAGCTCGTCGTCGACCGACCAGACGATGCCGAACTCCGACTCGCGCTCGAGGCATTCCTCGAACATCGTCCGGTAGCGCTGCTCGAAGATGTGGAGCGGGACGTACTCGTGAGGTAGCGCCACGAGGCCGAGCGGGAACAGTGGGAAATCGCTGACCGTGCGCTCGGGCATGCCTACGTGAGTCTACGTCTGGCCGGCGTGCGCATACCAGGGCCGTCGCAGTGCGAAGCGACGGCAGCGTGTGCCAACCGAGCCGCTCACAGCGAGCTCACCACAGAGGCCGCACGCGCCCCGCCGACGCATCAGAATTCGCGCCTGCGATGCCCGGCTATGCACCGAAACTGGCCGGCAGGCTCTTCGCCCTGCTCGCCCTTGGTGGGGTACTAGGCGCGAGCTGGTTGCTCGCGGTCGGCTTCTCGGCGGGCGTCGGCCATCCCTACGGCGGCCCGTTGCACGACGTCGGCAGCACGCTCAGCGTCGACGAGCGCCGCACCGCGCTGGTCGCGCTGGGGCTCTGCTACCTCGTCGTGATCGGCTGCGCCATCGCCGGGGTGCTCCCGCGTGTCCCCGCGATCGTGACGCTCATCGCCGCCCAGCTCTTGTTCGCGCTGAGCGCGATCGCGCCGGGCCAGGATCTGTTCACCTACCTGGGGTTCGCGCGGCTGGCCGCGGTCCACGACACGAACCCGTACGTGGAAGGCCTGATCGCTGCGCGCTCCGATCCGCTGTTCGCGCTCGCGGCCGGGTCGTGGCGGCGCACGACGACCCCCTACGGCCCGCTGTTCACGCTGATCACCCTCGGCGTGACACCGTTGCCCGTGGCGGTCGCCGCCTGGACGCTGAAGGGCATCCTCGCCACGGCGATGTTCGGCTGCTGCGCGGTCCTCGCGCGCATCGCGCGCGAAATCGACCGCGACCCGACGCTCGCCGTCGTGTTCCTCGGCCTCAACCCGGCGGTGCTCGTCTATGCGCTGGGAAAGGGTCACAACGACGCGCTGACGATGCTGCCGGTCCTCATCGCGATCTGGCTGATCGTGCGCGGCCGCGACCTCGCCGCGGGACCGGCCGCCGTGCTCGCCGTCGGGATCAAGGTGACGGCCGCGTTGATGCTCCCGTTCTTTGCGATCGCCGCACGCAGCAGGCGCACGCTCGCGCTCGGCGTCGCGGCCGCGTCGCTGATTGCCGCGGTCATCTCCTACGCCGCATTCGGGTTCGAGCCGATCAACGTGCTCTCCAGCGCGCGGCGCGACCAAGAGCTCATCCAGGCCGATCTCAGCTTCATCGGGCTGATCGGCCGCGGTCTGGGCGCCGACCTGAGCGACGTCGCCGAGCGGTGGGGCGTCGCGATCTTCGCCGGGCTGTACGCCGGCGTGCTCGTCGCCGCGCTGCGCCGGCCCGGCGAATGGATCCGCTGGTCGGGCTGGGCGATGCTTGCGCTGCTCGCCACATCGGGCGCGCTGTTTCCGTGGTATCTGACGTGGGTCCTGCCGCTGGCCGCGCTCGCACGCGACCGCGCCCTGCAGGTCGCGACGCTCGTGCTCAGCGCGGCCGCGATCGGAGTGATCTCGTTCTAGCGGGCGGGGTGAGGTACGTAGGCACGGCGGCAGCCTATGGCGCCAGCCGACCGGAACCTCCCCGGCGCCTCCGGCCTCGACTTCGATCGCGTCGTCACGGTGGTCGGCATCAAACCGCCGTTCCCCCACGCAGCGGTATGCGACCATACTTCGCAGCGCCCGGATTCATCAGGGCGGCATGGTGGTCGACTGGGGCGAAATGGCGGCACGCGACCGTGCAGACGGGCAGAGCGGCAGCGTCGAGCGCGACGAGGGTCTGCCGTTGCACTACCTCGTGCCGGGCGGGCTGATCGCGTTGTTCGTGGCGATGGTCGTCGTGATCGCCACCTCGCTCGTTGGCTCCGATCCGGGAGGCGCGAATGCGCAGGATGCAGCGTCGGAAAAGCTGCCGGTCTACTGGACCGTCAAGCGCGGGCAGACGTATGCGCAGATCGCCGAGAAGACGGGGTTGAGCATCGAGCAGCTCGAGACGTTCAACCCCAAGACCGATCCGAACGCGCTGCTGCCCGGAACGCGCCTCAAGCTGCGCCTCCGTGTGCCACCGCCGAAGCCCAAGCGCAAGGGGCCGCGCTATTGGACGGTGCGCACGGGCCAGTCGTACGGCTCGATCGCAGCGAAGACCGGGCACAGCATCATCAAGCTCCAGCGGCTCAACCCGACGCTGAAGGCACGCAATCTCCAGCCCGCGGATCGGGTGAGGCTGCGCCGCTGACGGCGCCCAGAAGGGCGCATCTACGACCGTCTCAGCAAGGCGGTGCGAGCAGCACCGTCGGGTTTCCTGCCGCCGGGCTGAGCACGGTCGCTTTCGTCGCGCGGCCCTTCCCGGTACACGGGGGGACGACGACCGTCTGGCCTGCGCTGGCGCTCGGAAGGATCAGCTGCGAGCGCGGCTCGAGCGTGGGTTCGCCGGAGTCCTTCTTCGTCTTTTTCTTCTTTTTGCCGCTTCCCTTCGTCCCGACTGCGTTCGTGGCTCCGGTCGTGAGCACGAACACCGAGGAGGGGACCTGTGCGACGGGTTCGGCGCCGGCCTCGCTGGTGTTTTCGCTGCAGCGGGGGATGAGTAGCACCCGCGAGACCGTGGCCGGCGGCAGCCGCACGACGGTGGACCCGAACGTCTCGACCTGGGCGGCGGCGTTGCCGGCAGTGACCGGCCTCCCCGTCCCGCAGGGTGCGACCACGACCGTGCGAGCCATGTCCGACGTCGGGACGACGAGGGCGCGAACGCCCTCCTCGCCGGGCGGTTCCTTCTTTTTCTTGCCGCTGGTCGCGACGATCGCCCCGAGGAGGAGCACGATCGCGAGCCCCGTCATGACGGCTGGCGCCACCCGATTCGTCTCGGTCCGGAAGTCTGGAGGGCTGTCCTGAGGACGGTCTGGAGGGCTGTCCTGAGGAACGTCCGCGTCAGCGGGCTTGGCGTCAGCGGTCTTGGCCATGGATCTCTTCCCCGATCGATGCGTCGGCTGTCTAACGCAGCAGCATGATGAGCGCGGTCACGATCCAACCCACGACGACGATCCCGGCGATGATGGCAGGAGGCCGCTGGCGCCACCAGTAGCTGGGGTCGGCACGGTCGGCGCTGTGGCGGCCTTCTGGCGGTTCGCCGACCCAGTCATCCTCGTCATCCCAAGGCACCCACGCACCCGGCAGCTCAAGCTCTAGGCCGGCGGCGGCGCTTTGCACGGCGGCGCCGTGACGCTCTTCGCCGCGGACGTCGCCGGGAACGCGAGGGACTTCTTCTTGCTCGCCTTCGTCGCAGTCGCGCACGGAGGGATGATGATCGTCCTCACGTCGCTGTTGTCGGGCAGCACGAGTTGGTCCTGGGGCGGGGTTTCTTGCTGTGCGCTCCCGGTGCCACCCGGCGTGATGAGAACGGTGTTCGCGGCCATTTCTGTTGGCTTCGCCGGACACGGCGGCACCGCCACCGTCTGCGTGAGCGTCCCCTTGGGCACCACGAGCTCGTTGGAGCCCGGGGGCTTGCGCTTGGCACCGGGCTGCTGCACGGCGGCCGAGGTGCATGGTGTCACGACGACCGTCACATCATTGCGCTGCTTGGGGATGACGACCGTTCGCACGCCGGGCGTCGCCATGGCCGTGGCGACAGGGTCCTTCTTCTTCTTCTTCTTCTTGCCGCAGCCCCCGGTCCCGAGCGCGAATATGCCGATGAGCAAGAACACACCTACACGGAGAGCATTGCTGGGCATCGCCAAGTCGTTTACCCCGGATCGGCCAGCCTAACCGGAACTTTTCTCGGTCCTCTCGCGCGAGCCGGCGCATGCCTGCCCGCGCTCACGCGTTTCGTGCCGGAGGAGCAGTTCAATGGGTGCGCCCGGCTGGGGACGTCGTCGCTCTACAGTCCCGCCCCGAGATGACCGTTCGCTCGCCCACCCGTCGCGCGCCGGGCGTCCGGCGCGGGCGCTCGCACCCGACCGCCGTCGTGTGGCTGTTCTCGCTCACGCTGTTCGTGAGCGCCGCACTGGTGTTCCTGATCCAGCCGATGTTCGCGAAGTTCGTGCTGCCGAGGTTCGGCAGCACGCCGGCGGTGTGGAACGCGTCGATGGTCTTCTTCCAGATGGCCTTGCTGGCGGCGTACCTCTACGCGCACGCGGCCACGCAGCGGCTGGGGGTGCGCCGCCAGGCTGCGCTGCACATGGCAGTGCTCGCGCTGCCGCTGCTCGTGCTGCCGATTGCCGTGCCCGACGACTTCTTCCCGTCGCCGGACGAAAGCCCCGTGCCGCAGCTGCTCGCACTGCTGGCGGTGACGGTTGGGCTTCCCTTCTTCGTCGTCGCGGCGAGTGCGCCGCTGTTGCAGCGCTGGCTGGCCGACATCGACCATCCGGCGGCGGCCGACCCGTACTTCCTGTACGCAGCCAGCAACCTCGGCAGCATCCTCGGCCTGCTGGCCTACCCCCTGGTGCTCGAACGCAGCCTGCGGCTCGCCGAGCAAGGATGGCTCTGGTCGGCGTGCTACGGGCTGCTCGCCGCGCTCATGCTCGGCTGCGGCGTGGTGGTGTGGCGCTCGCGACCGGCCCCCAAGACCACCGCCGACTGGTCCGCGCCGACCTCGACGCGCGCGCAGGACACCCGGCCCTCGCTGGCCCGGCGCATTCGTTGGATCGGTCTTGCGTTCGTGCCGTCGAGCCTGATGCTCGGGGTCACCACATACCTCACCACGGACGTCGCGCCGATTCCGCTGTTCTGGGCGATCCCGCTCTCGCTCTACCTGCTGTCGTTCACCATCGTCTTCTCGCCGGGGTCGCGCGCCCTGTCGCTGCACCGCTGGATGGTCCTCGCGCTCCCTCCGCTGGCGCTGACGGTGGCGATCCTGCTCGTGGTCGAGGCGGACGCTCTGCTGTGGCTCGCCGTGGCCGTCCACCTGCTCGTGTTCTTCGTCGCGGCCATGGTCTGCCACGGCGAGTTGGCGCGCGATCGTCCCGCGGCGACGTCGCTGACCGGCTTTTACCTGCTGATCGCGCTGGGCGGGGCGCTTGGGGGCGTCTTCAACGCGATCGTTGCCCCCGGCGTGTTCGACTCACTGCTCGAGTACCCGCTTGCCCTGGTGCTCGCGTGCCTGTGCCTGCCGCGGCGGGCGCCCCGGTTTGGGCCGGGCCGCCTGGCCCGCGGGCTGGACCTCGCATTGCCGGTTGCGGTGGGGGTTGGCGCCGCGCTGGCGCTGGTGCTGGCGAGCAACGTCGGCGACGTGGTGAGCCTCGGCGACGATGAGACCCAAGAGCTGGAGCAGGGGATCGCGCTGAGCCTCGCGGCGGGCGTGGCACTGACCTTCGTCCGCCGCCCGCGTCGCTTCGGCCTTGCGGTAGCCGCCATCGTCGTGGCCGGGCTGCTCCCGATCGGCGAGCAGGAGAAGGAGCTGTATCAGGAGCGCAGCTTCTTCGGCGTGTACCGCGTCACGGCCTCGCCGGGCGGCGAGACGCACTGGCTCACCCACGGCACGACCCTGCACGGGGCGCAGAGCTTCCAGCCCGAGCCGGTGCTCGAGCCGCTCATCTACTACCAGCGCCACGAGCCCATCGGGCAGCTCATGAGCGCGCTACGCCCGGCGATGTCGCGGCGCGCCGCCGTCATCGGGCTGGGCACGGGCACCATGGCCTGTTATGCCCGGCGCGGCGATCGCTGGACCTTCTACGAGATCGACCCCGTCGTCGAGCGCATCGCGCGAGACCCGCGCCTGTTCACCTTCCTGCGCGATTGCCCCGGCCGCTACGACGTGGTCCTGGGCGATGCGCGCCTGTCGCTGTCGCGCGCCGTCGGCCAGCGCTACGGGCTCATCGTCGTCGACGCCTTCACGTCGGACGCGATCCCGATCCACCTGCTCACCCGCGAGGCGCTCGCGCTGTACCGATCGAGGCTCCGCGACGGCGGCGTGCTCGCGGTGCACATCTCCAACTACTACTTGGACCTCGAGCCCGTGGTCGCCCGGCTGGCCAGCGATGCCGGGCTGGTCTGCCGCGCCCAGCAGGGCGGCGCGGGGGACTGGGTGGCGTTGGCGCAACGAAAGCGCGATCTCGGATCGCCCTCCAGCACCGCGTACTGGCACGACTGCCGGCGCGGCGGGGGTGCGGTGTGGACCGACGACTTCTCCAATCTCGTGGGGAGCCTGATCCTGTGAGGGGCCGCGCGCGAGGTGCGCTGCGGACGTGCTCACGGCCGCCGCAGGACGGGGTTGCGGCGTGACGCAGGCGCAGAAGCTCTACCTCCAGCGCGACCAGCCGCGCGGTGTGCCGCCGCTGGCGCTCACCGGCGAGCGCACGCTGCCCGACGTGCCCGAGGAGAACTACTGGTACCGGCGCCACTTCGTCGTCTACGAGTGGATCGCGCGTCGCGTCGCTGGGCTGCGCGTCGTCGACCTCGCCTGCGGCGAGGGCTACGGCTCGGATGTGCTGGCGGGCGCGGGCGCGGCATCCGTCGTGGGCGTGGACGCCAACCCGGAGGCCCACGAGCACGCCAGGCTGCGCTACGAGCGCGACAACCTGCGCTTCGAGCGCAACATGATCGAGACCTTCGACGAGCGCTGCGACGCGATCGTCTTCCTGCAGACCATCGAGCACGTGAACGACCCCGGCCTCGTGCTCGAGCGCTTCAAGGCGCTCATCGGCCGAGGCGGGGTCACCTACGTCTCGACACCGAACGTGCTGACGCTCGCACCGGCAGGCGCCGAGCGCTCCGGGAACCCGTGGCACATCTACGAGTACCGGCCGCCCGAGTTCGAGGCGCTGTGCGCTGCGCATTTCGGCTCGATCGAGCTGTACGGCCTCTTTCACGCCCGCAAGCTCGCGCTGCACGAGCGCGCGCTGAAGCTCGGCTGGGACGCGGTGCACGAGCGGCTTGGGATCACGAAGCGCTTCTATGACTGGTTCACGCCCGCGATCGAGGCGCGAGACTTCGTCCTGCGCCGCGGTACCGCGGGCCAGCTCGCCGGCGCGCTCGACCTGCTCGCGGTGCTCAGGCCTTGAGCGCGCCCGCCGCCACCGGCGAGCTGGCGATCGTGCTGCACAGCCACATGCCCTACGTCGAGGGGTTCGGCACGTGGCCGTTCGGCGAGGAGTGGCTGTGGGAGGCGATCGCGACATCGTACCTCCCGCTGCTCGAGATCCTCGACGGCGGCGCGCCGCTGACGCTGTCGCTGACCCCGGTGCTCTGCGATCAGCTCGAGGCGCCCGGTGCGGTCGATCGCTGCGCGGAGTTTCTCGACACCGTCCGCGTCGAGTCGCACGCCCGCGACATGGCGGCCGCCGCGGACGAGCCGGGGGTCGTCGCCGCGCTCGAGCACTCGGCGGCGCAGTACGAGCACGCGCGCGAGCGCCTTGCGCAGCTCGGCGGGGACCTGCTCGGCGCGCTCGGGCGGCATGCCTCGTGGACGTCGAGCGCCACGCATGCCGTGCTGCCGCTGCTCGCCACGGATGCCGGCGTGCGCCTGCAGCTGCACGCCGGGATCGGCGCCCATCGCCGTCGCTTCGGCGACGGCCGCGCCTGGCGCGGGGGCTTCTGGCTGCCCGAGTGCGCGTACGCGCCGTGGCTCGATTCGCTGCTGGAGGAGGCCGGCGTGCACGCCGTCTGCGTCGATCTCACCGACGTCCTGCGGCCCGACGAGCACCTGCGCCCGTTGCGCTGCGCCGCCGGGCCGCTGCTCGTGCCGATCGACCGCGCGACGATTGAGCTCGTCTGGAGCGACGGCGGCTACCCCGCCGACGCGGCATATCGCGACTACTACGCGTTCACCCGGCATCGTCATCGCGCCTGGAGCAACGACGGCGCCCCCTACGATCCCGCGCGAGCGCACGCCGCGGCGCGACGCCACGCGGCCGACTTCGTCGCCCGCACGCGTGAGCGCCTGGCGGGTGGCGGGCTCGCCGTGGTCGCCGTCGACACGGAGCTGCTCGGCGACTGGTGGCACGAGGGCCCGCTCTGGCTGGCGGCGGTGCTCGACGAGGCGGCGGCGCAGGGCCTGGTCGTGGCGCATCTCGATGATGCGCTCGAGCGTCACCCCGCGGCGGCGGCGCCAGCCGGCCTGCCGGTGACGTCGTGGGGCACGCCGCGCGATCTCGCGACGTGGAGCGCGCCACCCGTCGCGGACATGGCCTGGAGC
>JALZJA010000498.1 GCA_030860005.1 Actinomycetota bacterium | reverse complement strand
GCACAGCGCCAGACGCGGGCGCGGCCAAGCACCTGCACTGGCTGTCTGAGCAGATAGGCGACGAGCTGCTGGACTCCGTCATCGTCACGACGGGTCACGAGGCATACCGGCGAGCCGACGGCGTCGCAGTGGTGCCGGCCGCGCTGCTCGGACCTTGACGGCCCGCATTGGGCGTGACGCGGCGGCCTGGCCGTGACGTCGGGCGCCGGGTTCCGTCGGTTAGCGCTGCGCCGGCGCCTCGAGCCGCCCGACGATCTCGCCGGCCCAGCGGGTGGCGTCGCCGAGATCGAAGATCGCGTCGAGGTCGAGCTCGAGCTCCGGTCGCGTGGCCAGCAGCTCTCGCAGGGCGATCCGCTCGTCCCATGCGCGCTGCGCGGCCTCCTGCACGATCCGGTAGGCCTCGTCGCGCTGCATGCCGCCCTCGACGAGCGCGAGCAGCACGCGCTGGGAGAACAGCGCTCCGCATGTGATGTCGAGGTTCTCGCGCATTCGCTCCTCGTGGACGACCATCCCGACCACGACGCGGATCGCCAGGTGCTGGAGGTAGTCGAGCAGGATCGTCGAGTCGGGCAGGATCACGCGCTCGGCGCCCGAGTGCGAGATGTCGCGCTCATGCCACAGCGCGACGTTCTCGACCGCCGCCGACGCGTTTCCCCGCAGCACCCGCGCCAGCCCGCAGATGCGCTCGGTCGTGATCGGGTTGCGCTTGTGGGGCATGGCGCTCGAGCCCTTCTGCTGGCCGGAGCGAAACGGCTCCTCGACCTCGCGCACCTCCGTGCGCTGCAGGTGGCGGATCTCGGTTGCGAAGCGCTCGAGGCCGGCGGCGGCGAGCGCGATCGCCTGCAGCAGCTCGGCGTGGCGGTCGCGCGCGACGACCTGCGTGGACACCGGCTCGCGCTCGAGCCCGAGGCGCTCGAGCACGCGCTCCTCGAAGTCGGGCGAGGTCACCGCATAGGTGCCGACGGCGCCGGAGATGGCGCCGACCGACACCTGTGCGAACGCGCGCTCCAGGCGCTGCGCGTTGCGCGCGGCCTCCATCGCGAAGCCGGCGAGCTTGACCCCGAAGGTCGTCGGCTCGGCATGGACGCCGTGCGTGCGCCCGGCGCAGACGGCGCCGACGTGCTCGCGTGCCCGCTGGGCAAGCGCGGTCACGAGCTCGCGCGCACCCGCGAGGACGATCTCGCCCGCGGCGCGCAGTTGGAGCGCGGTCGCGGTATCGAGCACGTCGCTGGAGGTCAGGCCGAAGTGAATCCAGCGGCCGGCGTCGCCGGCCGATGCGCTGAGGACATCAACGAACGCCGCGACGTCGTGGTCGGTGACGCGCTCGCGCTCCTGGACGGCCTCGACCGCGAACGTCGCCGCGCGGATCGCGGCGAGGTCGGCCTCCGTCGGGCCGTCCATCGCCTCGCAGGCGGCCACCTCGACGCGGCGCCAGGCCTCCATGCGAGCCTCGTCCGTCCACAGCGCGCTCATCTCGGGGCGGGTGTATCGCGCGATCACCGCTGAAGTATCGATCAGATCCCGCGCGGGGACGCAGCCGTTAGCGCGAGCGAGAGGATTCGGCGGGGCCGCCGATCGTCACTCGCACTGCGACCGTCCGATTGGCGATCCGCAGCCGCGCTCGGCGCGTACTCGACAACCGCTGCGTGACCTTGCGGGCTGTCTCAAACCGAAGTTCTCCGGTGGCGGTGGCGCCGGGCGCCAAGGGTTTCAGAAGCGGCCCGGCTGCCTGGGCGCCGTTGGCGTCGACGCGAATCCTGACCCCACCGGAGATCAGCGTCGGCGCGGGCCAGCTCAGACGCTCGGTGTCGCGATTGGTGATCCGGACGCCTACGATCAGACGGGCGCGCTGGCGGGAACGCCCCCGCTCGGTTGCTGCCGCCCGGAGAACAGCAGATACCACGCGGATGCGGGGTGTGGCCGGGCCTGATCTCGGCGTTGTCTGAGTTCGCGGCGTGGTCTGTGTCCGTGGTGTTGTCTGCTGAGCCCGCGTCGTCGACGTTTGAGTCCCTGTCGTCGTCTGCGTGCGCCGTGTCGTCTGACCGGTCGTCGGTGCTTTCGTGGGAGTGCTCGCCACGTCGTTGCCCGACAGCTCGGAGAGCCCGATTCCCAGAGCGACGCCGGCCACGGCGGCGGCGACGACGACGACAGCGAACTTCGCCGCGCCGCGAAGCAGCAACTGAACTCTCAGGCGCGGCGGCACGGCGGGGAGTATGTCGTCGTTCGTCTGATCATGATCCGCGGCTATGCCTCGTTAGCCAGGTTTACTGCTTCTTGCCGGCCCTCACCGTGTGAGCTTGAACGCCGTCTCGAACCGGCTCTGACCGACCTTGATCTACCGATTGAACGCCGACGTCTCCTTGAGCGGGTATGGTGGTCGGCAGCAAAGCGAATCGGCATGAGCACCCTCATCGTGATTGTCGTCGTGATCGGCCTGTGGATGGTCGTGATGCTCGTCGTGGTCGGAGCCTGCTGGGCCGCCCAGCGCGGCGACGAAGCGCTCTTCAATCAACGCGCGGTCGAACAGCCGATGGTCGAGGAGCCGGCCGCCGAGCCGGCTCCGATGGGGGTGCAGACCCCGTCTCGGCGTCTGATCAGGCGACCGCGCTGTGGCGGCCGGCGAGTGCGTCGCCCGCCGCCGCCACGCGAGCGAGCGTGATCGCGCTCACATCCCCCGCCGGGCCAGCACGTGCGCAATCGTCCGCAACATGATCTTCGCATCGGTCCACAGCGACCATCCGGCGACGTAGATGTAGTCGAGCTTCACCATCTCCGACAGCGGAATGCGCGAGGACCCGGCGATTTGCCAGTGACCGGTCAGGCCCGGGGTCAGCGCAAGGCGGCGACGGTCCAACCCGGTGATCTGCGCGTCCTCGTCGAGTACGAGCGGGCGCGGCCCGACGAGGCTCATCTCTCCGCGCAGGACGTTGACCAGTTGCGGGAGCTCGTCAAGCGAGGTGCGGCGCAGCAATCGCCCGAGGCGGGTGGTCCGCGGGTCGTCGGTGATCTTGAACAGCCCAGCGCCGGCTTCGTTTCTCGCCTGTAGCTGTGGGAGGAGCCGCTCGGCGTCGACCACCATCGTGCGGAACTTCAGCATCTCGAAGGGCCGTCCTTCGCGACCGACGCGGCTCTGGCGGAAGAAGACGCCGCCGGGCGAGTCCAGCTTGATGAGCATCGAGACGACCGCCATGAACGGCGCCATCGCGATCAAGCCCAGGGTTGCCCCCGTGATGTCGAGGCCGCGCTTGAGCAGCCGGGAGGACCGAGACAGGCCGAAGCGTCGCACGCCCAGCAACGTGAGGCCGTCGAGGTCGTCGACCTCGATCGTGGAGCCGACCACCTCGAGGATCCGCGGCAGCAGGCTCACCCGGACGCTCGTCGCCTTCGCCTCGCGGACGAAGTCGAGCGTGACCTGGGGCTGCGCCTCGCTCGGCTCGATGATCACGCGGTCGACGTCGAGCTCGTCGATGAGGTGCCGCAACATCGTGGCGCCTGCGTCGAGCTGCGCTTCGTTCGCGACGGATGTCAGCGACATGCGCCCAACGAGCGTCGCGCGACAGCTGTCCTCCAGCTTGGACCCAAGGCGCGCATAGGACTCGTCGCTGCCGACGAACAGACAGCGCTCCGTGCTGGTGATCCGGCGCGCGACGTAGCGAGCGAGCCGGCGAGCGAGGAGTGCGCTGACAAACAGGGTCGCCCACAACGCCACGGCCTGACCGATCCCAAGACCACCGTGGATGAACTGCTCCTGCAGCAGCACCACGAGGAGCGTGTAGAGCGTCGCGCATTGAAAGAGCTGGGGCGCCTGGTCGAGCGTCGTCTTGTTGAGCAGCAGCTCGTCGCGGTCATACAGACGGTGCGCCTTGCCGGCCGCGACGACCAGCGGCAGCGCCAGCAGCGCAAGCGGCGTGAGGTTGTCGTCACCCAACACGCTCACGCAGACCACCAGCGCCAGCCCAGCGGCGAGCACGTCCGCGATTGCCAACCCGCGGCGGAACACCGCCTCGCGACGCAGGATCCGGCTGCGCCCGTCGCCCTCTGTGATCGGTCGCTCCACAGCGCGCCGCCTGACGCGGGCGCCCATGTCGCGGACTCGGATGACTCGGCCTGGTGAGCGCTGATGCAGCTCACGGACCCTCGGCTTGCTGGACAACTGAAAAACCTCCGTGCGACGACGCACCCTCGTACTGCATTGTCCCCGACATCCCGCCGGCAATCGTCCATACGTCCGCTTGACCGGCTGATTGCTCTAGGACCGCCTATCGGCCGCGCGTATTGAAAGCTTGAGACCCCTGACGAGCATCGTGTTGTTGAGCGGTTTTCGGTGCAGCTGCGGGGCTGCGTCAGGCGCGCAGAATGCGCAGCGCCAGGTGCCCGGCGTTCTTGGCGTTGTCCAGCCCGACACCGGCCACGGGCACGCCCGGCGGCATTTGCACCACCGACAGGATCGCGTCGAGCCCGCCCATCGCCGACAGCCGGCTCGACAGCGGCACGCCGATGACCGGCAGGTCCGTGTGGGCGGCGGCGACCCCCGGCAGCGCCGCCGACAGCCCGGCGC
>JALZJA010000180.1 GCA_030860005.1 Actinomycetota bacterium | reverse complement strand
GCACTGCGCGGACGCGACGCGCTCACCCCCAGCGAGCGGCGCGTTGCGCATCTCGCCGCCGACGGGCTCGGCAACCGCGAGATCGCCCAAGCCCTGTTCGTAACCGTCCGCACCGTCGAGGGGCACCTGACGCACGCGTACATGAAACTCGACATCAGCTCACGCGACGAGCTCGCCGGCGCCTTTGCGGACGTCACCGGCTGAGCCATCAAGCGCAGAGGTCAGCAGCGCCCGCCGTCTTCACACCGCCGCCGGCGAGTTCAGGTGCGGGTACAGGGGGTAGCGCTCGGCGAGCGCGCGGGTGCGCTCGGACAGCGCGGCGATGTCGCCCCGCTCGAACGCGCCGGTGAGCGTCTCGCCGATGAGGCTGCCGATCTCGTGAAAGTCCTCGACCTGAAGGCCGCGCGTCGCCATGGCCGAGGTGCCGATGCGCAGCCCGGACGTGATCATCGCCGGGCGCGGGTCGTTCGGCACGGCGTTGCGGTTGACGGTGATGCCGACCTGTGCGAGCCGGTCCTCGGCGTCCGGGCCCGCAAGCTCTGACTCGCGCAGGTCGGCGAGCACGAGGTGCACGTCGGTGCCGCCGGTCAGCACGTTGACGCCGACGTTCAGCAGCTCCTCGGCGAGCGCCTCGGCGCCCGCGCGGGTGCGCTGCTGGCGCTCCTTGAACAGGTCGCTCTGGGCGATCTTCAATGACACCGCCTTGCCCGCGACGACGTGCATGAGCGGGCCGCCCTGCTGGCCCGGGAAGATGGCCGTGTTGACCTTCTTGGCGAACTCCTCCCGGCACAGGATCATCCCGCCGCGCGACCCGCCGAGCGTCTTGTGGATCGTCGTCGTGACGACGTCGGCGTGGGGAATCGGGCTGGGATGCTCGCCCGCGGCGACGAGACCGGCGAAGTGGGCCATGTCGACCATGAAGTACGCGCCGACCGAGTCGGCGATCTCGCGGAAGCGTGCCCAGTCGAGCTGGCGCGGGTACGCCGACCAGCCGCCGAGGATCATCTTCGGCTTGGTCTGCTCGGCGAGCTTCTGCAGCTCGTCCATGTCGACGCGCGAGTCCTTGTCGCTGACGCCGTAGGCGACGATGTCGTACAGCCGGCCGGAGAAGTTCAGCTTCATCCCGTGCGTGAGATGGCCGCCGTGATCCAGGCGCATGCCCAGGACGCGGTCGCCCGGCTCGAGCAGCGCCATGTAGGCCGCCGCGTTGGCCGTCGCGCCGCTGTTGGCCTGGACGTTGGCGTGCTCGGCGCCGAAGAGCTCCTTCGCGCGCTCGATCGCGAGCGTCTCGGCGACGTCGACGTGCTCGCAGCCGCCGTAGTAGCGCTTGCCGGGCAGACCCTCCGCGTACTTGTTCGTCAGCGTTGAGCCCTGACAGTCCATGACCGCCTGCGGGACGAAGTTCTCCGACGCGATCATCTCGAGCGTCGTCTCCTGACGGCGCGCCTCGTCGATGAGAACCTGCGCTATCTCTGGATCGACATCGGCTACCGACTTCGTGAAGTGGTCCGGGCCCAGTTCGGTCATGGACCCGACGGTACCAATCGAAAAGGCGCTCGCACGGCGAATCAGACCCTGAGCGACGCTGCACCGAGAAGGCTCAGCGCGTCGCAGCCGACGAACGCGGCCTCGAGCGGCTCGCCGGCGCAAAGCAGCCGCTCCCACAGCCCCTCGGCGGCCTCGGACTTCGCGACGATGAGGATCCGCCGCTGGCTCTCGCGCAGGATCGCGATGACGTGGGGGTCACGCGCATCGCGCCCCACCGCGCCGATCGCCAGCTCCTCCGGCAGCTCCGTGGCGCTGAGTAGCCGCGCCGCGCGGGGCCCGATGACGGTGAGGATCGAGACCTCGTCTGAGATGTCCTTCGCCGACCAGTCGTCCTTCTCCGGAAAGGCGGCGAGTGGCGATCCCGACGCCAGCACCGCGTGCGGACCCACGAGCAGCGCCCGGTGGCGGTCGAGCCGCAGGCACCACACCTCGCGCAGGCGCCGCGCCCAGCGCGGCGCAATCGGAGGATCGCCGAGCCGGTCCGCGAGCGCGCGCTCGAGTCGCGCGGTCTCCGCGCGGATCTCGACCGAGCCGAGGTCGGAGCGGTCGATCAGGCCGACGGCCTTCATGCACACCGCGATCTCCGCCGGGACCGAGCCGTAGCTGGCGATGATCGTGCGGCCCTCGCGTTCGGCGAGCACGGCCCCTGCCGCGAGACACGGCTCGGGCAGCGATGCGCTCAGTGGGCGCGGGGTAGGGGTCATGAAGCCGTGGGTAGGTCGGTGTGCCGCTGCGACCGCGCGGCGATTGTATGCCTACCGGCAAGGAGCGTATCTACGCCGCGCGCGCGAGCAGCAGCCGGCCCGCGAAGCCCGTCCGACGGCCGAGGTCGGCGAGGAAGGCCTTGCGCAGGAACCTGTTGTCGTCCACGGCGGCGAGCACCTGTGCGGCGGTCCATGCGGCGTCGCGCGCGCGCGCCACGCTCCAGCTCGCGAACATGTCGTCGACCGTGCCGAACGTCTCGTCGACCGTCGCGATGATCCCGGTCGTGAAGCGCTCCTTGATCGCGTCCTGGACCTTCTCGAGGATGTCGTTGACCACGATGTAGTCGCGGTGCTGGGGCGTGCCGGTGTCGAGGCCGATCCCGAACTCCTTGCAGGTGGCGAAGAGCGCAAGCGCGAGGTCGTGGTTGATGTGCGCGTTCATGCCCGCGATCGCGAACTGCAGCGGCGCGACGCCTTCCTTGTGGCGCTCTTCGAACAGCGGCGCCCATGCCTTGGACGGCTCTCTGCCCTCCGCGTCGTCGGCGACGGCCGCGAAATACAGGTCGGCGAAGACGATGTCCAGCCGCGCGATGAAGCTCGGCTCCGTGAAGACGTCGTCCGCCGTCTGCGCGGCCACGTCGCGGGTCACCGCGAGGTACAGCTCGTTGAAGCGGCGCACGCCGTCGTTCTCATCCAGCGGCGCGGCGATCGCCTCCATCTGCGCGACGACCGAAGCGATCGCGTCCGCTGCCTGATGCCCCTCCATCGCGGCGATCCTAGTGAACGAGTCGAGAGGGATCTGTGGGCATGATCACGCTTCGCTGGCCTGCGGGGTCCGGCGGATCGCCTACTCGGCTGGAGCGCTTCGGCGCTCAACCGGGCCACGCGCGGGCCTTGCGGCCCGCGGCCAGTCCCGGTGGTCGGGAGTGTCACGCAACCCAGGTGACACAAATCCCTGGGACGTAGTAGTTCAGCGGTGATCTATGACCGGGCGGCAACGGGCGAGCCTCGAGGCTCGTCCGGTCGCCTTAAAGGCGATCAGATGTCAACGACGCCGAGCGCGAGCAGCAGCGCCAGCGTGCCGACGAGCGAGACGGTGATCGAGTTCGGCGTCGGGCACCCTGCAAAATCCGTTGCAGGAGCAGGGGTTTGTCGTCGCATTGCGAGGACGGTTGCTAGCGTCGCCGGGCCTTGAGGAACCCCCTGATCCGCTTCGTCGCCATCCTGGTCGTCGCTGCCGCCTGCGCTGTCGGCGTGATCGTGCTCGCCACCCCTGGGCCAGCGGGCGCTGACATCACGACCCGCATCGACAGCAGCGCAGGCCGCGCGGAGGCGCTGCGGGCAGCGGTTGCCGCCGAATCGGCGCGGATCCGGTCGTCAGCGCCCGCGCTCGCCACCGCGCACCGCCGCCTCGAGAAGATCCAGGCCGACACGAGCAAGCAGAAGGCGCAGCTCAAGGCGATCGAGGCCGCGCTCGTCAAAGCGCGCAACCGGTTGACGGTGCTCGTCGACCGCCAGCGGCGCTCGACGGGCGCGCTGCGCGACAACCTCATCTCCGCCTACCGCTCGCCGGATCCCGACATCGTCGCGGTCATCCTCACCGCACGCGGCTTCTCCGACCTGCTCGAGAAGGCGGACTTCCTCAAGCGCATCGCCAAGCAGAACGCGCGCATCATGGACTCGGCCCGCACCTCGCGCGTCGCCGTCGCAAAGCAGACGAACAAGCTGGCCAAGATGCAGACGCGCCAGCGCAAGATCGCGCTCCAGCTCGAGCGTAGGCGCGACAAGGCGCTCGCGATCCAGACGGCGCTGTTGCGCGCGCAGCGCGAGCGCCTCCAATCACGCGCTGTCAAATCATCGGAGCTGCAGACGATCCAAAAACAGCTCGCCGCGCTGCGCAAGAAGCTCGCGCGCTCTGCCCGCAACGGCATCAGGACCAACGCCGGTGGCCAGGCCCAGGCACCGGCCGGCGCGCCGCAGGCCGTCCAGCTCGTCATCGCTGCTGGCAACGCGATCGCGGGGCTGCCCTACCTCTACGGCGGCGGCCACGCCGGCTTCAAGGACACCGCGTATGACTGCTCGGGCTCGATCAGCTACGCGCTCGCCGCGGCCGGGCT
>JALZJA010000477.1 GCA_030860005.1 Actinomycetota bacterium | reverse complement strand
TCGTCGTCAACGCGTCGGCGACGCTGCCGGCCGCGCTGCCGGCGCGGCGTGCCGACGGCAGCGCGCTGATGCTGCACCTCTCGACGCCCCACGCCGCTGACCCTCCCCGATGGACCGTCGAACTGCGCCGCGGCGGCGAGCGCTTCAGCGGCGGGCGAGCGGGAGAGGCGCTTGCGCTGCCCGCGGGCGGGCGCGCGATGCTGCTCGCGCCCTACCTGGCCGGAGCACGGCTGTGGCTCGCCGAGCTGGATACGAGCCGTGATGCGCTGCTCGCCTACCTCCACCGCCACGGCGCGCCGATCCGCTACGGCTACGTCGCGCACGAGTTCCCCCTCGCCGACTACCAGACGATCTTCGCCCGCGAGCCCGGCAGCGCCGAGATGCCGAGCGCGGGGCGGGCGTTCACGCCGCGGCTCGTGACCGATCTCGTGACGGCCGGGATCGCGATCGCGCCGCTGACGCTCCACAGCGGCGTCTCCTCGCTCGAGGCCGGCGAGGCGCCCTACCCCGAGCGCTTCGAGGTTCCGGTGCCCACCGCGCGGCTCGTCAACGCGACCCGCGCCGGTGGCGGGCGCGTCATCGCCGTCGGCACGACCGTCGTGCGCGCGCTCGAGACGGCCGCCGCAGCGACGCCCGGCGGCGCGATCGAGCCCGCGTCGGGATGGACACGCCACGTCGTCACGCCGGAACGCGGGGTCCGCGCCGTAGACGGCCTGCTGACCGGCTGGCACGACCCAGACGCTTCGCACCTGCTCATGCTCGAGGCGATCGCGGGCGCGCAGCTCGTCGAGTCCTCGTACGCCGAGGCGCTGCGCACCGGCTACCGCTGGCACGAGTTCGGCGACGTGCACCTGATCGTGCCGTGAAGTTGCGCGGTTCACGAACCGCAGCGACCGTGCGGGTGCCGGGAGGGGTGTGGGGATATCACGCCCCTATAGGACGCTGAACCCCACGCCCAGCAACCCGCGCGCGGGGACGGTCGGGAAGACGCCGCCCGCGATTGCATAACCTCCGGCACCATGCGCCTAGCAACCTTTCTGCCGCCCGACTCGCAGACCCCCCGCGCCGGCCAGGTCCACGACGACGAGGTCGTCTCGTTCGTGACGAAGCGAGAGACGGTGCTCGACCGCCTGCGCACCGCCGACTGGGACCAGGCGCTCGGCGACGCGTGGCCGATCGAAGACGTCACGCTGCTGGCGCCGGTGCCGCGTCCGCGCGCGATCTTCGGCATCGGCCTGAACTACGCCTCGCACGCGGCCGAGCAGGGCGAGGAGCAGCCCGAGTTCCCGATCGTGTTCATGAAGCTGCCCAGCTCCAGCGCGCCCCCCAACGAGACCGTGCGCTGCCCCGAGGTCGTGCGCCGGCTGGACTACGAGGGCGAGCTCGTCGTCGTCATGGGCGAGGGCGGCAACATCGCCGGCTACGCTGTCGCCGACGACGTCAGCGCGCGCGACCTCCAGAACCGCGAGCCGCAGTGGACGCGCGCCAAGGGCGCCGACGGCTTCTGCCCGTGGGGGCCGTGGATCACGACCGCCGACGCGGTGTCCGAGCCGCGCAACCTGCGCCTGACGACGCACGTCAACCGCGAGCTGCGCCAGGACGCGTCGACGAGCGACCTCATCTTCGGCCCGCAGGAGCTCGTGGACTTCATCAGCGAGACGTGCACGCTCGAGCCCGGCGATCTCATCCTCACCGGCACCCCGAGCGGCGTCGGCATGTCGATGGACCCGCGTCGGTTCCTCGATTCCGGCGACGTCGTGCGGATCGAGATCGAGTCCCTTGGAGCGATCGAGCATGCCATCGCCTGAGCCTGGATCGAAGCTGCGCGAGCGCCTCGGCGAGCTGGCCGACCTCGGCCATGTCGGTCAGGTGCTCTCGTGGGACCAGCAGGTCGTCATGCCCCCGCGCGGCGCGCCCGCGCGCGGCGAGGCGATGGGCACCGTCGAACGCCTCGTCCACGACCGCCTCGTCGCGCCCGAGCTGGGCGATCTGCTCGACGCGGCCGCATCGGACGATGCCGAGATCGTGCGGGTCGTTCGCCGCGACCGCGACCGCGCGACACGCGTTCCGGCCGATCTCGCGGCCGACATCACGCGCGCTGGCGCCGAGGGGCTGCAGGCGTGGCTGAACGCCCGCGACGCGAACGACTTCGGCGCTTTCGAGCCGGCGTTGCGGCGCAACGTCGAGCTCGCGCGCGAGTACGCGGCGTGCTTTCCCGAATCCGAGCATCCCTACGACGCGCTGCTTGACCGCTTCGAGCCCGGCACGACCGCGGCGCAGGTCGACGAGCTGTTCACGCGCCTGCGCGAGGGGCTCGTGCCACTCATCTCCGAGATCGCCACGCGGCCCGACGCGCCGACGCTCACCGGCGACTGGACGATCGCCGCCCAGCGCGAGATCGGCCTGGAGATCGTGCAGGCGATGGGCTTCGATCCCAGCGCCTGGCGGATCGATGACGCGGTCCATCCCTTCGCGTCATCGCCCTCGCGCACCGATGTCCGCATCACCTCGCGCTTCAACGACCGCAACCTGCAGGGGCTCTTCGCCCTCATGCACGAGGTCGGCCACGGCCTCTACGAGCACGGGATCGACCCGGCGCTCGCGCGCACGACGCTCGACCACGGCGTCTCGCTCGGCATCCACGAGTCCCAGAGCCGGCTGTGGGAGAACATGGTCGGCCGCAGCCCCGCGTTCTGGACGTACTGGCTGCCGCGCATGCGCGAGCGCTTCCCGCTGACCCTGCGCGACACCGACCTCGACGCGTTCGTCCGCGCGATCAACGTCGTCAAGCCGACGCTCATCCGTGTCGACGCCGACGAGGTCACCTACTCGCTGCACGTGATCCTGCGCTTCGAGCTCGAGCTCGACCTGATCGATGGCACGCTCGATCCCGGCGAGTTGCCCGACGCGTGGGCGGCGAAGATGAGGCAGATGTTCGGCATCGCCGTACCCGACGACCTCCAGGGCGTGCTCCAGGACATTCACTGGTCGGAGGGGATCATCGGCTACTTCCCCACGTACGCGATCGGCAACGTCTTCGCTGCCCAGCTCTGGCGCGCCGCGCGCGCCGACATGCCGGCGCTCGACGAGGACCTCGAGGCCGGCGTCTACGCCAACCTGCGCGCCTGGCTCGTCGACAAGGTCCACCGCCACGGCCGCCGGCTGACGCCACCCGAGCTCATCGAGCAGGCCGTCGGCGGCCCGCTCGATCCCGAACCACTGCTCGAGCACCTCAGCGCGAAGTACCGCGCGCTGTACGGGCTGGGCTAGCCGCCGGCCGCTCCCATGCCGCCGCCGTCGCCGCCGCGCCGGCGGACCGCGTCAACCGCTCGCTTCACGGCGCTTGCGACGACATCGTCGGCGGCAATCCGCTCGGCCCGCTGCTGCTGCTCGGGATCGCCGATGAGGCGGCCCCGACCACCCGCCACCGAGATGAGGGCGATGAGCGCCGCGGCGCGCTCAGGCGGCGGTGCGGGGGCCGCGAGCGCGGCACCGATCTCCTCGAGCAGCTGGGCGCGCAATGCCTGGTCGACGACAGGTAAGGTCGTGTAGGGCACGATTCCGAGTAGCCGCGCGCGCCGACGGCTCAGGGCCCGGGCGGCGACCAGCCGCTGCGCGTACTCCGGGACCGCCCGCGACTTGCGCTTCATCACCCAGTGGCGTGGCTTGCGCGGCCGGTCGCTCGTGCTCGCGATGCTCGCCAGCAGGTCGTCGAGCTGCGAGTCGCCCGTCGGCTTGGCGTCGACGAGCGTGACCCGCTCCGGTTCCACGGTCACGCGCCCGGCGAGCGCGAGCTCGTGCAGCTGTGCGCCAGCGACCGCGTAGCTCAGCGAGAGCCCTTCGCGGGTCGTTGCGTCGTTCGCGTCGAAGCCGAGGAGCAGGAGGGTCTCGGGCAGCGACAGCGGCGACACGGTCAGTGCTTGTCGAGCACCCGGTCGATCAGCCCGTACTCGACGGCCTCGTCCGGCTTGAAGAAGCGATCGCGCTCCATGTCGGAGTTCACCTGTTCCTCGGTGCGGCCGGTGTGCTCGGCGTAGATCCTGTCGATCCGCCTGCGCATATCGAGGATCTCGCGCGCGTGGATCTCGATGTCCGTCGACTGGCCCTCGAAGCCGGCCGACGGCTGGTGGATGAGGATCCGCGAGTTCGGCAGCGAGAAGCGCTTGCCCTTCGCCCCGCCGGCGAGCAGCAGCGAGCCCATCGACATCGCGATGCCCATGCACATCGTCGAGATGTCGGGCTTGACGAACTTCATCGTGTCGTAGATCGCCAGGCCCGCGTAGATCGAGCCACCGGGGCAGTTGATGTACAGCGAGATGTCCTTCTCGGGATCGTCTGACTCGAGGTGCAGCATCTGCGCCACGATGAGGTTCGCGACCTGGTCGTTGACCGGGGTGCCGAGGAAGACGATGCGCTCGTTGAGCAGGCGCGAGTAGATGTCGTACTCGCGCTCGCCGCGGCCGGTGGTCTCGACGACTGTGGGGACGAGAGGCATCC
>JALZJA010000469.1 GCA_030860005.1 Actinomycetota bacterium | reverse complement strand
GTTCAACGCGTGGCCATCACCATCAAGCTTCCGACCCAGCTGCGCGATGCCGCCGGCGGTGCGGCATCGCTGCAGGGCGAGGGCGCAACCGTCGGCGAGGCGCTCGAGTCGCTCTTCGTCCAGCACGGCGAGCTGCGCGACCGCCTCTACCACGACGGCGACCTGCGCCGCTTCGTCAACGTCTACCTCGGCGGCGAGGACATCCGCTTCCTCGAAGGGCTCGACACGGCCGTGCCCGAAGACGGCCAGCTGACGATCCTGCCGGCCGTCGCCGGCGGCTGACGCTCGTCAGACCTCCCACTGACCGACTGACCGCCGATCTCGCGTGATCGTGTCGCGCGAGGTGCGCTATGCACCCCCGTGTTCGCCACGACCGCTCAACGACTGGCTTCTCCCAGGCGTTAGAAGTCGTTTTCGATCACGGCGCGTCGTGTGGGACTGGCGGGCGCGCAGGTCGTGGCGAGGGCGCGTTCCGCCGCCGATCACGAGTGAGTGCACTCTCGAGCGGCTCTCTCGAAGCGCCCGACGTGCTGTGGCCGTCAGTTGCTCTACACACGGCGGCCGCGACGGCTATAGCCGTATCCGCCGGTCAGCAGCAGGATCACGAAGATGATGAGAAGGATGGTGAGCATGGTCACCTCCCCACGCTGAGTTGAGTTAGCTCGCGCATGTGGGCGGTCTTACAGCCGGCGGTCTCGGTAGCTCACTGGTTGTTCTACGACCGTCGAGCGAGTCAGCGTGCGTGCCTGAATCATCTCGAACACCAGCCAAGCGGCGCCAACGAGAAAGAGAATCACGCCAATGGTCTGGATGGAGATGCCCGCGAGCGTGGCCGTGACGGCCAGCCAGAGGACGAGACCGATGGCCATGAGGACAAGCGGGGGACCGGCATCGGCAACCGTACAAACAGCTCCTAGTCTGGGTGAGCACGTCGTTCAGGTTTCACCGCCGCTTCGCCGCCGAAAACCTGCGCTGGACGAACGTCGTACGAGCACGCGCGGCTCGCGCGGTGTCGCTTGACAAGCACTCCGCCAGAGCGCCACTGACGGCGTTGCCGCCGCGCTGTGGGGACAGGTACGCTGAATTCCTGAACGCGATGCTGGCGGGAGGGGCGGCATTGGCTGAGACCGGGCGGGAGGTGGCCCGGGTGGCAACGAGAGGGCCTGTGAAAGCCGCGTTGCCGATCCTCGGCCTGGACTTGCGGCGTGTCGGCGATATGTCGGTATGACGGCGCACGGAACCGCTGGCCACGGTCCGGTGGGCTGCGTGGTTGGGGGGGCGCTTGTTGGCGTGACAACGCTGTCCGGCTGCTTTATGACGTTCCCGACGACTTTCGCTACAGCTACTGGACGGTGCTGGTGGGCGTGGTCTCCTCGGCGATCACGCTTGCGCTCGTGGTGTTGATCGCGCGGCCCGGCGGGCTGCGGCGGATGCTCGCGCTGCGGCGCCCGACGTCATACCGCCGTGCCGTGCTGATTGGCATCGCGGTGATCGTGGCGCCGTTGGTCATGGTCGCGCTGTTCTCGGTCTTCGACGCAGGTGATCAACAGGGCATCGGAGTCAAGTGGGACCCCGAGCGCGCTGTTGCGTTCATTTTGAACGCGGTCATCGTCGTCGTTGTGGCGCCGGTGGTCGAGGAGCTGACGTTTCGTGGCGTCGGCTTCACGTTGCTCGAGCGCTACGGACAGACAGCGGCGATCGCGCTCATCACGCTGGCCTTCGCTCTCACGCACGGGCCGCTGGCCACCCTGCCCGTGATCCTGGTCTTCGGTGTCGGGCTCGGTTACCTGCGCGCTCGCACAGGCAGCGTCTATCCCGGCATCGTCGTGCACGCACTGGTCAACCTCAGCGCCGTCGTCGGCGCCATCAGCGCCTGAGGCGATTGCCTGTCGGCATGGGCATCGAGCAGCCCAGGAGGCTTACGCAGGCGCCGTGGCGAGCGCACAGCTCACACGTACAACGACTCTGGATCGATCGCAAATCGCATCTCGACCGGAAACAGAAGCTCGTGGTCAGGTCGCCCCGAACAGGACGGCGATGGGCGCCACGTCATCCGGAGCGCTCGGATCGGCCGTGACGTGGAGGATCGGATGACGCCCATCTTGGCTCACCTCCCAGCCGACGAACGAGCAGCACTGCCGCTCGGCGGCGGCAAGCGCTTCAAGCTCGTCGCGCACGCCCGGCTGGGGCTCGTAGCGAACCTCGAGCCGATGACCGCTGCGTCGAACGCTGGGATGGCCCACCTCGGCCAAGGCCTGCCACCGCCGCATGCGCGCCTTCCCGTCGTCCGCGCTCAACGTGCAGGCGAGGGGCAGCCCGGCCGCCGTGGCGCTGCCAGCAGTGTCCATGCCGAGATGATCCCATGCCTGGTCGTGTCAACGTCAAGGGTCGTGCCGGTTCGGGATCCATGAGCGGGACCATCGGGATTGCCCATCGAAGCCCAAAGCGTCGGCGACGAAAGCCGCAAGCTCATCAAGCAGTAGAGGGCCTGAACCAGTAGCGAGCGCCGTCGTCGCGCCCGCCGGTCGCCCAGTTGATGCGATGCGAAACGCTTCAGCCGAGTTCGAGACTCTGAGCCCGAGCGGTACGGTCCAACTCGCCCTCTCATGAACAACAAGGAAACCAACTAAACCCGGTCTCCGCAGAACCCGGGACGGTTCAGACTGCATTCCGAACATCGTGTGGCCTTTCGGCGCTGACGCCGAGTGGTCGCGCCCTCATGCAACGCGCGTCGAGCTCAGAGGATGAACGCGAGGCCGGGATCGGTTCTCATCGCCGCGGCCGCTGCGGCGCTGTACGTCCGACGGGTGACGGTGCCGATGTTGGGCGCGTGCATGGCGGTGATCTCAAACGAGCCGTTTGAGGCGACCGACTCCACGACGGCGACGTGACCTGAGCTGCCGGCGCCGTAGCTGCCGGGCGCAGAGACCATGATCGCGCCCACGACCGCTGACCGGCCGACGGGAAGTCCAGCCTCGAGGGCATGCTGCGTCCAGTACTTCGCATCCCAGCTGGTTATGGTGCCGTTCGATCCGTAGCGATCGTAGCGGCGCATGTACGCGCTGTGCACGATGTCCGGTCGCCGCCGTTGCGCCCAGTCGGTGCACTCGCCGTTGCGAAACGAGGCGACGACCGCCGACCCGTAGCTCTGCCACCACACCCGCGCCTGTGCGCTGGCCGTCAGGATCGGGCGGGGAAACGGTGCTGCCGATACCGCGACCGTGGAGGCCGCGGGCCCGTCGGAGGCCGACGCCTGCTGGACGGCCGTGATGCGCAGGCGCCCGCGGAACAGCGTACCGCGGGCCTTGCGGTTGGCGGCGCTGCGCGCGACCGAGATGCGTGTGCGCGTGCGCTGCTCCGAGCAGCGCAACGACAGCGAATGCGCGCCGGCACGCGCGCGCCGCGAGACACGCGCGCTCATGACGAACGCTCCAGCGCCGGTCGTCGTGACCCGTAGCCGGCGAGTATCGACGCGCAGTTGGCATGAGCTTGCGGCCGGAGCCGTCAGGCGCAGCTGAATGAGCTGGCCGGGACGCGCGAGCTGACCGCGCGGCGTCAATGTGAGCTCAGCGGCGTGGGAGCTCGCCGGCATCAGCCCTAGAACCATGCAGGCGGCCAACAGCCCCAGCACGGCAGGGACAGCCGCCATCGTACGACGCGGGAACATGCGACCTCCAAGGTCGGGCGCACCGCCCGACCCTTCGGTAGCCCGGCTGACTCAGTGAGTCCCGTGGCGTTGCGGACCCGTCTCGCGACGGGGGTGCCTTTTCGGGGAGGTGCAATCGTGGTTGTGTCAGTACCTACGGCGCCGCACGTACCATCCGCTGAATCAGCCGTCGTCCTCTGGACCGATGGACGATCACCCGCGTGCCAGCGAAGACAGCACGGTCAAGCGTTGCGTGACAGCCAGCCCACGCATGAGCACGACCACCCGCACGACTCTGGGGGTTGCGAAGCGCATCCGATCGGCACATACCGCCGCCAGGCCTCGTTCGCGGCAGGGATGGTCCCCTGATCCTGCGAGCTGTGCGCTTGGGTCAGGTCGGTAGAAGTGGTGTAACGGGGCTCGCGCAAAGTCCGGGGTCAGTCATGACGTCGGCCACCGCGGGCTCCGAGACTCGTCGGTCGAGACCAATCGATCGGCGAAAGGAACATTCGCGAT
>JALZJA010000468.1 GCA_030860005.1 Actinomycetota bacterium | reverse complement strand
CCGCGGGGCTCCATGATCTCGGCCAGCGGCGCGACGGCGTCTGCGTCGCCGGCGATGAGCGCGGCGACAGCGAGCACGTAGGACGCGACCGGCGAGCCTGCCGCATCGGGATCGCCGTCGAGCGCGCTGCGGACCTCGTCCGCCGCGGGCGCTGCCTCGCCGGCGAGCACCGCCGCCTTCAACAGCCCGACGAGCCGACCGTAGCTGCGCGGCGGCGCGAGCGCCCACGACGCGCGATAGCCCTCGACGGCGCGAAGGTACGCGGTGCGCGCCGTGTCGTTCTCGCCGGACAGCAGGGCGTTGTGCGCCTCGCCCTCGGCGGCGATGGCGGCGAGCATGAGATCGCGATGTTCGCCGTCCTCCACGTTCATCCGAGGATACGCCTGGGATGCGAGTGTTGCTACACGGGCTGGCACGCACACGCGCTGTTCGCGTCGCTCGGTCGACGGCGAAGATGCCGAGGTACAGCGCGGCGGCTCCCGCGGCGATCGATGTCGCGTAGCTCCATGGATCGGGCGACCCGAGGATCAGTGGGATGAGCGCGATGGCAAGCGCCGGCGGTGCGGCGTCGTGAGCAGCCACATGAGCGCGATCGTCGCGCCGCGAGCACCCCGGCGAGCCAGCCGGTCGAGATGAGCCGCGCCGCGACCGAGCCACGAGCCCGGCGCC
Source organism: Actinomycetota bacterium (assembly GCA_030860005.1). Classification (GTDB taxonomy): domain Bacteria; phylum Actinomycetota; class Thermoleophilia; order Solirubrobacterales; family Solirubrobacteraceae; genus CADCVQ01. Next base: position 8,984 of record JALZJA010000468.1, on the reverse strand, counting down.
GACGAGCAGCGCCCAGCGGCGCAGGCCGTCGCCGGCGACGAGGTCGCCACGCGCGAGCCACTCGAGCGCGCAGACGAACAGCGGCGGCGCGAGAACGACTGCCGACAGCTGCAGCAGCCGACAGCGCGGGCACGAGGCGGCTGTCGAACGCCTGCAGCACCAGCAGCCCGACCGTGACGCGCGCGAGCTCCCCCCGTTCATCCCTGCCTGGCAGCAACGGTTTGTCCTCCCCGGAAGCGGGGCACGCAGCACCAGACCCTACGTAGATCGAGACTCCGGCGATGACCCAGCCCGCAGAGCTTGCCTCCCCTCCTCCGCCGATCCCGGAGCCCGATCCGCCGGTGCCCGGCCCTGACCCATGGCCCGAGCCGCTGCCTGAGCCCGTGCCGGCCGAAGGCGCGCGGTGCGCGCGCTGACCGGCATCGCGATCGGCGGCATCCTTGCCGCGATCGTCATCGGCCTCGTCGTCAGGTCGACCACGGGCGAAACCGTCGCGCTCATCGTCGGCGGGCTCGCGTCCGTACTCGGCGTGTGCCTGGCGTTCTACGCCGTGGGCCGTAGCGAGGATCGCGAGCGCGCTCAGCGGACGCGCGACCCATAGCCGGTCGCCGGCAGCGAGGGGCCACCCGAGCGGCGCTGCGTCGCGAGCGCGAGCTGGAGGCTGGCTCCGACGAGGTACAGCGACGTCGCGATGAACGACCCGAGCGTCCAGGCGATCACACCGGTGTGGGGCGCGATGAGCGCGACCATGCCGACGGCGAGGCCGACCGCGAACCAATGCAGCAGGCCGGTCACGATATGGCCCTGGCCGATGCGCAAGGGCTCCTCGGTTCGCAAAGCGCCGTGAGCGGCCGCGCCGACGATGCCGAAGCCCAGGAGCGCCCCGGCGATGAACAGGAACACCTCGCCGGGCCGCGGTATGCCGTGGTAGTGGATCAGCAGCGCGCCGGTGCTCCACAGCGCAACGGTGTAGCCGTAGGGCGCGGCGCTCGCCGTGACGATGGTCGCCAGCGCGGTGCGCACGTGGGAGCCGCGCAGAGGCTGCGGCGCGGCGTCGTTGCTCGCGAGCTCGTCGTCGACGGCGACGCCGTGCTTCACAGCGACACCAGGAGGGCATCGAGCCCGCGCTCGAAGCCACTGTCGGCGTCGAGCGTCGAGAGCTCGGTCGCGCGGCCGCTGAGGATCGGATATTCCGAGCTGGAGAGCGCTTCGAGGCGATTACGGGCACCCGGGTCCGAGGCGTCGATCGTGAAGCCGACCGCCTCGGCAAGCGCGTAGCCGCGCGCGTAGCTGGCGACCGCGCGGTAGACCGCGAGCGCGTCGCGGGCGCCGAAGCCGTCCGCAACGAGCACCGCGAGTAGTCGCTCCACTACACGCAGGACGGCGGGACCGTTGAGCGGCCGCACACCGACGAGGCTGAACGTCGCCGGGTGCGCAATGGCGATCCCGCGCAGCGCATGGGCGAGGCTCCGACACGCTTCGCGCCCGCCACGCTCGAACTCGATCGCTTGCAGCGGCGCGAGCATCCGCTCGCTGACGGCGCTGAGCAGCTCGGCGCGATTGGGCACGTGGTGGTAGAGCGACATCGCCTCCACTCCGAGCTCGGAGCCCAGGCGGCGCATGCTGAGCGCGTCGGGCCCGTCACGCTCGATCAGCGCGATCGCGGCGTCGACGATGCGGTCGCGACTGAGACGGGCCTGCGGGCGGCGAGGGGGCGTCGTGGCGGCCACAGCAGGACCTTACAGCGTAAGGTCCTGCTTCACATCCCTGCGAAACCAAGCGTGGGGGGCCCGATGACCCTGAACACGGACCGTTCGCTCAATCGGGGAGACAGGATTTGAACCTGCGACCGCCCGGCCCCCAGCCGGATTTCCCACTTCTCTCTGAGTTAGAGCAATGGCGAATAGCAGGATTTTCTTGTTTCTCGGTGCATATGAGATGTCCTAGATTTGGACCCCGAGCATGTGTTCGGGTCGGTCCCGGAGCCCGGAGCCCGGAGCCCGGCGGCGGCGCGCGGCCGGCTCGCGTCATGCGGTGGACGAGTCGCCGGCAGTAGGCGAAGCTCGGATGCGCGGGGCGGCGCGTCGACGCAGGGCCCACGGCGGGGCGTGCTCGCGGGCAAAGGCGGCGAGCAGCGGGTCCGCAATCGCCCAGGTGCGCTCGGCCGGCTGCCACGCCAGACCGACGTCGCGCAGTCGGTTCAGCCCGTCATCGACGGTCTTGCTGGCCGCTGGAACGCTGTGCGGCTTCAGGTCCAGGCTGATCGCGGCGACCAGCGTCTGAGCGGCTGGATGCACGCGACGCAGCAGGTCCCACTCCTGCCTCACGGATACCGCGTTCGCACGTCGCAATGCCGACCATCCTGCCACCGCTCGGGCGGCGTCATCGCCGTCGGCGGACGCGAGCGCCACCACCTGCCAGGTGAGCGCCGGGACGCCTGCGGTGAGCTCGGCCGCGACCCGCAGCAGGCCGATCGGCTTCCTCACGAGCGGCTTGACGATCACGAGGTCGTCGATCATGCGACTTGGGCTCGGGCGCCGCACTCGCAGGCGCTCCCCGGCCCGGTACAACGGATGATCCGCATCGCTCAGGGCGTCGCTGATGGGACCCTGTGGTTGATCGACCAAGATCAGGTCGAGGTTGTTGTGGCGCTGACGCGCCGCCCGCAACGCAGCGAGGATCTCGCGTGCGGGTCCAGCACGAATGTTGGAGAGCGTGCTCCCGAGGTGGTCGATCGCCAGGACCGCCGCCTCCGGTGCGAAAATCGCGATGATGTCGAGGGCTTGATCCAGGCGCGTGGCCCCGTCTGCCTCCCCCTCGCGGAGTTCGTCGGGGTTAACGCCACGATCACTGAGCGCTCGCCACACTCGAAGGCCGGCGGTGCTCGCCGGGGGTGCTGCCCCGAGCCACCAGGCGTTTGCCTCCGGCGCCAGGGCCCCGATCGCCGCGTCGGCGATCGCCATCGCGAGGTCGAGCGTGTCAGCACACCTACGAGCGTCGACGGCGACGTATCGCTGTCCGCTGTGTTCGAGCGCGGCCGCCAACAACGCGCTCGTTCCACTGAGCGGATCGGCGACGAGAACCGTGAGTCCGCGCCGCTCCTTCAGCCGCTCCAGCAGCTCGCCCCACGTCGCCGTGTGGCCCGCGAGCAACTGGCCGTCAGGCATCGGGCTTTGGGTCGCGTGGTCAAGCGCCATCGTCATGAAGGTGTCGCTCGGCCTCGTCGATGCCCATGCGCACGTCGAACTCGCTGACCGATCCCGACGACGTCTTGCGTGCACTCAGCGCCGTGTAGCGGCACGCCGCCATCGTCGCGTAGGGCCGTCCGGCGCTCCACTCGAGAAGCGCCTCCCGCGTCGCGTCCTCGAGAATCAGCCCGGCTCGCAGGAAGCGTCGCGTCAGCGGCTCGCGCCAGCTCGTGAGCGGGATCGTCGGATCGAGGCCGAGCCGATCGACGAGCTTGCCGAAGTGCGTCGGCGCGCCGAACATTCCCTCGAGCGCGCGCTCGTCGCTGCCGTCGACCAGCACGACGGCGTGCTCGGAGGCACCGTAGATGTCAACGAGGTCGCGCAGGACGTCCTCGCCGTCTGCGTAGTCCACGACGCGCTGCAGCTCGTCGAGGAAGACGAGCATCCGCTTGTGCCGGTGTCTGGCGAGCTCGACGGGGAGCGAGAGCACGGCGCGCGCGGGAAGCTCCGCCGGAGCCTGACCGAGTGCGCTGAGGTCGAGCGGGATCCCCTGATCGGCCAGCAGCGTCTCGATCGCCGGCCGGGCCATGCGCGTCGCGGTGCGACCGCGCTGTTCGAGCGATATCCGACTGCACGCGTCGATGATGAGCTGCAGCAGTGCGCGCGAATCCGGCCGTTCTGGCACGTCGACTTCAACGACGAGCACGCCTTCGTCCTTCAGCTCCTCGCAGACGGCCGAGCACACCGTCGTCTTGCCGATCCGTCGCGGAGCGGCGAGCATGGTGCTGATGCCTTCCCGCACGCGCCGCGAGAGCTCATCGATGTCGCCACGGCGCCCGATGATGAGATCGCGGGGCACCGGTCCCCCGAGAGGGAACAGAGGCCCGATGGGTTCTTGCGCGTCGTTCATGTCGCACCCTCAATACTACTGATTCGTGATGACGTCATCACCTTTTCGTGACGGCGATGAACGACCCGACCGACGCGCGAGATAGAACTCGCGCGTGCCCGAGATCGATGGCGCTGTAATGCTGCGAGCGTTGGCTGACGAGGACGCGCTGATGGTGTTCGCCGCGGTGGTGGAGGCGACCGCTACCGGTTCTCCCCAGCACAACGGGAACACGATCAGCGTGACCTGGACGACCGTCCGCGGCGTGTCCCGGCGAACCGGGCTGCCTGACGCAACCGTCGTGAGCGCACTCGAGCGGCTGACGGAGGCGCACCTGATGCGGCGAGCCCCGCGGGCGACGGCTGGCATACCGACTTCAGCAGCCTGAGCCGGGCAGTCGCGCCACTCGTGACCTGATCACGAGGCGGCGCCGGACGGCCTCGGTCCGCTTGCTCGCGCCCGCGGTTCGGCAACTCACGCTCAGCCGGCCCAGCGGCGATACGCCTCGATCCACTCCGAACCCGCCGGCGCGGGCACCGGCATGGGGAGATCGAGGATCGGGATCGCCTGTCGCAACTCGTCCCGAGAGCAGATCGCCACGATCTGCCCGGTCTCGCTCAGGTCGATGCTGATGACGGAGACGGCCATCCCCAGCACGGTGGTCTGAACGGGAAGCGCGAGGTTGTCCTCGATCATCGTGAACAGGCCGGTGACCTGCTCGTCCTCGTTGTAGCAGTCGACCGTGGCCTCCTCGACCATCGCGTCGAGCCGGGCCTCGCTCGTGGCAGACGGTCGCGAGCTCATAACGACCCGAGCAGGCTCGGCGTCGTGAGCTCCGCTTCGCGTGGCTGCCACTTGCGCACCGCTGCGTTGGTGTCGGCGCGCGCTCGGCGGGACGCGACCTCGGGGCCGTCGAGTTCGCACAGCCGGTCGAGCGCGGTGCGGCGCACGCTCGCCTGGGCGCTCTCCAGTCCGCACCGGATGAGATCTCGCTGACAGGCCTGGTCAAGCCCGTCGCTGGCGTCGAGCAACCCGTGGACGAGCGCATCACGGTGGCGCGGGTCGAACCGTTGCGCCGAGCGCAGAAGCTCGCCGAGGCGCGCCGGGGCCGTCCGCAGCACGCGCCGCGCCGCCCAGCGGCGCAGCGGCGGCTCAAACGACGGTCGGTACTGGGCGAGTGTGTGCTCGTCGACCTTGTAGGTGTGGCCGGCGCCGGTGTCCAGCTCGACCTCCAGCCATTGCGGCGAGACCCACGTCAGCGGATAAGAGATCACGTGCTCGTGGAAGAGGAACGCGTCCGCCAGCTCGTCGAGGTCGGCTCCATCGAGCGATCCCGCGTCTTCGATGGCCGCGATCAACCTGGCCGTGACCCGATCCCAGCGCCGGCACGTGCAAATCATCAGCGCGACGAACGACCTCGCCAGCTCGTTCGTTCCGGCCACCCTCTCGAGCAGCTCGACGGCCTCGACGTGGCGGGTACTCGATCCCCAACCGCCGGGTGAGGCCAACAGCTGGCGGCAGAGCTCTTCGGCGTCCTCGATCGCGCCAAACCTGTCGAGTCCCCAGTCATCATCCCGCGACACAAGAGCAGCGTAAGAGCCGCATCGGACGAGCCGCCGGAGGGCGTGCGGAGCCGTTCAAAGCTAGGAGGAGAGCCGGACGGCTCGGCTACTCGGCGTAGATGCGCTCGCGCAGCGCGTCGACCTCGTCCTCGCGGAAGCGGATCTCTCCACCGGGCATCTCGACGCCCTTCAGCCAGCCGCGCTTGACCCAGCCAGCCAGCGTGTTCGGGTGAACGCCGAGCCGCTGCGCGGCCTCGCCGCGACGCAAGATCTTGGGTGTGCTCGGCGCTGCGGTTGCCATGGGAACTCTCCTTGATCGTGACTACGGAACGAGGGTACGCCCGTCTGGAGCGAATGTCCAGTATGTGCTTGATGTCTTATAGCTGTCGTTTGTAGCCTCTGTGCCGAATGTTCAACTGGACACAGGCCGCCTTGATCACGGCGCGTATGGGATAAAACCCATACCGATCGCATGGAGACGTTCGACGAGTTCATCGCCGACCTCGAAGCACAGGCTCGGACCGAGGGGCCTGAGGCCATCGCGGAACTCGAGGCCTTTCGCCTCCGCTTCTCGCTCGCCCGCCAACTCGCGGCGCAGCGGCGCACGCTACACCTGACGCAGAAGGAGCTCGCCGAGCGCGCCGGGATCGACCAAGCGGAGATCAGCCGGATCGAGCGCGGCCAGGCGAACCCGACGACGGCCACGGTCGGCGCTCTCACACGCGCGCTCGGCGTGGACGTCCGGCTGGTGCCGTCATCGTGAGCGATCCCCCACCGTCGCCGAGGCCGCTCACGTCGAACCCGATGCCCGCCACGCCTCCGCCCGGCGTGATCGAGTCGAGATCCGCGGCTCGATGAAAGCTGCAGACCAGCCGTCACGCCATGCCCGCGAGCCGGTAGAGCACGAGGCTGCCGGCGACGGCGACGTTGAGGCTCGCGCCCGTCCCGACCATCGGCATCTCGATGCAGACGTCGGCCGCGTCGACGCGCCCTTCGGGGACGCCGTGCCACTCGTGCCCGAGTAGGACCACGGTGCGCTGCCGCGCTGGCTCCAGGCGCGGCAGCGCGATCACGCCCTCAGCGAGCTCAACGGCGACGATTCGCCAGCCGTCGGCGCGCTGCTGCTCGATCCAGCGGTCCTTGCTCGTCCGGATCCAGTGGACGCACGGATGGCGGCCGCGCCCAAGCGTGTCGCCGCGCGCGAGCGCCTCGCGGTAGTGCTTCGTGTCGGGGACGGCGATGCACGCGCCGACGGCGTCACACGTGCGTAGGAGCGTCCCGAGGTTGGCCTGGAAGGCGACCCACAGGGGGGCCACGACGAGGTGGTCCCAGCAGCTGTGCCGGTGTTGCCGGCGGTCGCGGCGGATGTCGCGCGGCCGGGACTTTGCGGCGCTCAACGCGCCTGGGCGTTCGCCCATTCTTCGCTCATGTCCGCAACGGTACCGCCACGGCGCGTAGGGCCGCTCGTCGTCAGCTCTGCGAGCCGGCGTCGCTGCCGCGCTCGCGGCCGGGCGAGGAACTCCTCATCGACGATGTCGGGCGCTCCCTCGTTTGCGGCTCGAGCGTGGCCTTGAGCTTCGCCCCGCGCTCCGCGCGGGCGGCCGCGGCCGCGTCGACCATCGCGGGGAAGTCGGGGTCTTCCTCGGCCCGCTTCGCGATCATCTCGTCGAGGTCGTCCGGTTCGTTGCCTGCCATGTCGGACGACGGTACTCCGGACGGACTCAGAACAGAGCGTGGACGCGATAGGTGTCGAACGCGGCCGGATCGAAGTCGTCGGCGGATTCGAGCCCGAGCCATTCGAGCATGTCCTGGTGCTCCTCATGCGCGGGGTCAGCAAGCGTCTCGCGGAGGTCGGCGTAGCCCCACACGCCGCCGCAGTCCTCCGGCGGGCAGCGGCCCTTCCCGGTGACGCACCGCGGATAGCGAGTTCCTGACTCGGCCGCGAGGACCTTCTCGACGACGACGTCGTGCTGCCAGTAATCGCCGAAGTCGTAGACGTAGCGCATCCGGTCTCGCGGCTCGCGGATCACCTCGGCCAGCGAGGTTCGCCGTTCGTCAACGTGATCGAGCTCGGGATCGGGATCGGGCGGACCGTAGTCCACTCCGCCCGCGGTGAACACATGGAGGTGGTAGTCGCCCCAGCCCATCGCCGCCTGGATCACCGCGTGCAGCCGGTCGAGGCGGATCGTCGCCGGCACCAGCAGCCGCCGCCAGACGGGCGGCTTCGAGACCCCGACCAGGCTGACCTTGATCTGCAGGATCGCTTCCGGGTGACTCGCCTCGCTCACGGTCCTCAAGGTAGATGACGGTCCTGACGCCACTTCTTCCGATCCGACGCAATGATCCAGCCAGCGTCGCGGCACTCGTCGCACCTGACCGCGTACCAGGGGATACGTGCCGTGGTGCAGGACAGCACGCCGTCGCGGCCGCAGCGATCGCAGGTCGTCGCGCTCACCTTCTCGAACGTCTCGACGAGGCGCTCGAACTCGGCGGCACGCCGCGCTTGGTCCGCGGCGGCGCGAATCCCGTCGCCCGATTCACGGAACGCCTCCACCCGCGCCGACCATTCGTCGTGCGCCGGCACGAACACCTTCTCGTAGCCGTTCTGCCAGGCGTCGCCGACAGGTCCCTCGCGGCAGGCGCCTGCATCGCCAAGCTCTCGGCGAGATTCCGGAATGAAGGGCAGCGCGGTTCGGTGGCGCGCAGCTCCGTGGGCAGGTCGTCGTCGCCGTCGAACTCGACGTACAGGCGCAGCGTGCCGAACTTCTCCTTGATCTGGTGCGCCGTGAACGTCGGGCAGACGTTCGCCAGGTCGCGCTCGGCGCGCGCCAGCAGCGCGAACCAGCCTGACAAGCAGCTGATCCATCTGCCCCACCCGTTGGGGATCCGTAGGAGAAGGCGCCGCAGGCCAGCCGACTTCGCCTGTCGTTGAACATGGCCTTCCCCGACATCACCGATCCCGACGGGATGTGCAAGGACGTGACCAACCTCGGACGATGGGGCAACGGCGACGTCGAGGTCGGCTTGGAGACGCCTGAGCAACTGCCGTACGCGCTGGGTCTGGTCCGGCAGGCATTCGAGCGCCGGATGGGCGACGCCGACGTCGAGCCGTACGGCGGCCCCTGAGCGACAAATTGGACCCCAAATGGACCCCAAACGGCCGTTGGCATCACGGCCCTCAACGACAAAATACCTGCAAAAGCAGACCTTTCATCGAGTCGGGGAGACAGGATTTGAACCTGCGACCGCCCGGCCCCCAGCCGGGTGCGCTACCAGACTGCGCCACTCCCCGTGGCTTGTGAAGCGGGCGACGGGAATCGAACCCGCCCTAGAAGCTTGGAAGGC
>JALZJA010000446.1 GCA_030860005.1 Actinomycetota bacterium | reverse complement strand
CAGCGCGATCGGCGCTCAAGGCGCAGGCTCCGGCGTGAGTTCTTTGCCGCGTTGCCTGACGGCAGAGGTCCTTGTGATGGGCGGCGTCAAGACGACGACGGCGACCTCCAGCGTGTTTGTCGGCGGCGCAGCCTCAGCAGTTTGCGATGGGCGAATCAGGCCTTGCGCACGCTGCCCATCGCGACGAACAGCGCGCCGAGCCCGAACAGCGTCGCGAGGAACCACACGAGGCCGCTGGCGAACGGGATGAGGGCCAGCAGCCGCAGGATGACGAGGCCGGCGAGAAAGGCCAGGATGCTGGCGCGATCGGGGCCGAGGATCCGGTGCCCGAGCACCCAAGCGCTCGTCGTGTAGGCGATCGCGTACAGCGGCACGAGCGCGAACAGCACGACGAGCCCGAGCGGGATGCCGACGATCGTCACGAACGCGACGATCGCGAGGATCGGCAGCAGGATGAACGCCAGCAGGCCGATGAGGAGCGATTTGCCCGGGCTCGCTCGGCCGGCACGGGCGACCGCCTCGGCCGCGCGTGGGGCCAGCGCCAACAACAGCAGCCCGAGCAGGAACGTCGAGACGGTGACCGCCAGCCAGAAGCCGAACGCGATGCCGACGCCCAGCGGCGCGCCGATCGACTCGGGATCAATCCGCTTGACGTCGCCGCCGACCCTGTCGCCGGTCGCGCCCTCTGGCTTCTTGTCGCCGTAGCGCAGATCGCCGTCGATCCGCCCGCGATCGCCGACGATCACCTTGTCGGCGAGGGCTACGACGTCTCCGGTGACTCGGCCGCGCAGCGTCAGCTCGCCGTTGACGACGATGAGGTCGCCATCGACGGTGCCACGCACCAGCACGTCGCCGTCGATGACCACGACGTCGCCCGCGGTGTCGCCGCGTTCGACGAGCACCGGGCCGGTGATGACGACGCGTTCCTTCGGCTTGGCGTCGGCCTGCGCCGCCGCGACCGCCGACATCGCGAGGCACAGCAGCAACCCCGAGGCCAGGAGCCTGATCCGGCGAGCGAGCCTCGTCCACGCGCGCGTCACGAGCCACAGCGTACCCGCAGTCGCGCTCGGTCGCACGCTCGCGTTGCCGCATGTGACAAACCCTGAAGTGGGCGCCGCCGCTACGCCGGGCGCCGTGACACGCGGGCACCCTCCGACCCCGTCGACAGCTCCGCGTAGACCTGCGCCGTCTGGCACGCGATGTCGTCCCAGTCAAAGCGGCGGACGTGCTGTGAGGCCTCGGCGACGAGGCGGTCGCGCAGCGCGTCGTCGGTCAGGACGCGCTCGATCATCTCCGCCAGGGCGCGCGGGTCGCGCGAGCGGAAGCGCAGGCCGACGTCGGCGTTGGGGACGACCTCGCGCAGGCCGCCGGTGTCGGCGACGATGCACGGGCAGCCGCTCGCCATCGCCTCCAGCGCGACGAGGCCGAACGGCTCGTAGATGCTCGGCACGACGCACAGGTCGGCGATCCGGTACAGCGAGTGCAGGACGTCGTCGCCGATCCAGCCCATGAACGTGCCGTGGCGCATGAGCTCGAGCTTGCGGGCCTGCTCGCGCAACTCGGCCTCGTGCGTGCCCGAGCCGGCGACGAGGAAGCGCACGCGGCCGGCACGGCGGATGACGCGCGGCATCGCCTCGAGCGCGAGCTGAAACCCTTTCTCGTAGACGAGCCGGCCGACGAGCAGCACGAGTCGTTCGCCCGGCGCGGCGAACCGCGCTCGCAGCTCGTCGAGATCGGCGACCGGCTGCAGGTCGGCCGGGTCGATCCCGTTGGGGATCACGGTGATGCGCTCCTCGTCGATGTCGTAGACGTCGGCGACGTGGCCGCGCATGTAGTGCGAGCAGGTGATGACCCGCTCCGCGCGGCCGGCCATCCACGTCTCCATGCCGTGGATGTAGGACTGCGGATGTTTGTCGACCCATCCACCGTGGCGGCCGTACTCGGTCGCGTGGATCGTCGTGAGGTACGGCAGGCGCAGGCGCTGGGCAAGGCCGGCCGCGGCGCCCGCGACGAGCCAATCGTGGCCGTGGACGAGATCGAGCTCGAGGCGCCTGCCGAGCTGGCGCCCGGCGGCGTGCATGTGCGAGTTCATGCCCTCGACCCAGGCCAGGAAGGCGTCGAGGTCGCGCGGCGTCTGCTCTTCGGGCACGCGGTGGATGTGCACGCCCGCGCGGGTGTCCGTGGCCGGCATGTCGCGGGCGCCGCGCGTGAGCACGTGAACCTCGGCGCCGTCGCGCACGAGCGCTTCGGACAGCTTGCTGACGTGGCGCGCGAGCCCGCCCTCGACGATCGGCGGGTACTCCCAGGACAGGATCAGGATGCGAGGGCTCACTCCGCGTGGCGATGCTATCGCCGCGCAACTTCCGGACACCGCCTCGCGTTGACCTCCCTGTGCCCGCTAGAACGCAGAGCGCTGCCGCCATGTCGACGCTCCGCCTCCTGCTCATCGTGTTCGTGCTCGCCGTCGTGGCCGGCGGTGGATGGCTGCTCGTCGCCGATGACGACGACGGCGCGTCAGGCCGCGACCGCGCGACCGGCGCCGGGAGAGCTGCGGAC
>JALZJA010000444.1 GCA_030860005.1 Actinomycetota bacterium | reverse complement strand
GGTCGAAGGAGCGCGCGCGAAGCTTCTCGGCGAGCGCCCGTGCCTTGTCGCGACCGCTGTCGGTCAGCGGGATGTCCGTGTGCCCGGTGTGCTGGCCCGACAGCGACCACTCGGTCTCGGCGTGGCGCGCCAGCGTCACGGTGCCCTGGCGCTCGTCGGAACTCATGGGCGCGAGAATAGAGCCTCGACCGGCGCCTCGGTTGCGAGCTACAGCTTGAGGGCGTACACGTCAGCGACCGCGTCGGCAATGGCGAGGCAGTGTCTTTCGCGCGCGTCGAGGGACTGCTCGATCTGGATGCCGGCTGCGCAGTCGGCAGTGAGCCGGTTCACGACGTTCCGCGGGTCGTCGCCGCCGAATCGTTCGTCGGGCGCAGCGATGCGCACCTCGATGCCCGAGCCGGCTGTGGCGCATTCGATGGCTGCTCTGATCTCCTCTTTCAGGCTCGGGTGCGCGGTGCCGCCGATGAGGATCTCGGGTTCGTCGAAGCCGTGGAAGGCCACGGCATAGGCGAAGCCTCGGCAGATCACCGAGTTGAGGCCTGGGAAGCTGGCCTCATTGATGTCGGTGGAGGTGATGTGCCAGCGGTCGAAGGCTCCTCCGCCCTGCTTCCAGCCCCTGCACCGCCACGAGCTGGCGCCCTGGTCGGCCAAGCGCGACGCGATGTGCTCGGCCTGCTCGTCGGTATGGGGCTCGATGTCTCCCCCGTGCGGCGCGATGGCAATCAGGCCACTGTGGCGGCCGTTGTCCTCGACGCGCTCGATGAACTCGCTGGAGTCCTCGGCGTCCTCCTCGGACAAGGTCGGATGCGCCACCTGCGAGTCGAGCACACCATCGAACTCATCTTCCGTGCCGAGTCGCCGCCGGCCCGCCAGGCCCATGCGAACGACGTTGCGTGGGCTCTCCTCTCGAACTTCGCTCACCGTATACAGCCCGTCTCCGCGGCTGTTGTGCCTGACCCGCACCTGATGGCCGATCGCGCGCCCGATCGTGGCGAGCGTCTGCGGATCCGCCGAGCAATGCTCGCAACGGCGCTTGAGGTCCTCCTGGGAGGAGAGCGCCTTCTTGATCGATGCATCAAAGGTAGCCATCAGAAACCTCGCCCGCTCCTACTGCACAGAGCACGAACCGCCGGCGCTGATACCAGCCCGTGCATCCGACCCGAGCCGCGTGAGGTTGCAGGAACGGAGTGGGTCGAAGTGTTGGCAGGGCGGTCGTGACCTCTTCGAGTGCCCAGAAGCCGGGCCGCCCCCGGATCGAGAACGGCCGGCGCCCGCCGCCGGACTCCGTGGTCGTCGCCAAGGCGCCTTCGGGCGAGATCTTGTTCAGCAGCAGGTACGCGGAGCGATTATTCGGGCGCCCGCTGTCGGAGATCGCGGACGACTTCCCGATGTTCCATCTCGACGGTCGGCCGTATGCATTCGCGGAGCGCCAGGTCCCGCGATCGCTCACATGCTGCGAGAGGTCGACATCGCAGTGGTCGACCTTGGCCTGCCGGATGGCTACGGCGGCGACCTGATCAAGGAGCTCTCCGACGTGAATCCCCGCGCCCAGGCGCTCGTGCTGAGCGCAGCCTCGACCGGACACAGACCGCTCGGGCGATCGAGAGCGGCGCCGCCCGGACGCTCGACAAGGTGGCGCAGCTAGACGAGGTCGTCGATGCCGTACGACGCCCGCGAGCATGGGAAACGCTCGTACCGCTCGACGAAGTCCTCGAGCTGCTGCGCTTCGCCGGGCAGCGGCGCGAGGAGGAACACCAGGACCGCGCCGCCACCGACCGTCTGACCCCCGCGAGGTCGAGGTGCTGCAAGCGCTCGCCGAAGGGCACGACAGCCAGGCGATCGCTGACCGCCTCTACATCAGCATCCGCACCGAGCGCAACCACATCGCCAACATCCTCGCCAAACTCGGCGTCCACTCCCAGCTCCAAGCGCTGGTCTTCGCGATCCGCTACGGGGTCGTCGACGTCCCGTAGGCGAACTCGAGTGGCCATCGGTGCGGGAGAGCGATACGCTGCGCTGGCGGATCCGGGGTGGCTCGGGTGCGGGGTCCGCACATCGCCATTGGCGTGTTACTCCGTTTCGTGGGCGAGCTCGCCGCCGGCCGGTTGCCGTTGTTGCCGGCCGCCCGCGGTGCGGCCGAGCGCGGACGGCCACCACACCCGGTCGCCGAGCTCGAGCACGAGCGCAGGCACGAGCAGCGACCTCACGAGGAACGTGTCGATCAACACGCCGACCGCGACCGTGAACCCGATCTCCGTCAGGAACACGAGCGGCAGCACCCCGAGCACGGAGAACGTGCCGGCCAGCACGAGCCCGGCCGACGTGATCACCGCGCCGGTCACCGCCAGGCCGCGGATCGTCCCGTTGCGCGTGCCGTGCGTGAGCGTCTCCTCGCGCACGCGCGCCATCAGGAAGATGTTGTAGTCGATCCCCAGTGCCACGAGGAAGATGAACGCGAACAGCGGCATCGCCGGATCGATGCCCGGGAAGTCAAAGACGTTCTCGAAGAAGAACGTCCCGATCCCCAGGGCGGCCAGGAACGAGAGGATCACCGTGCCGATCAGCACGAGCGGCGCGACGACCGCTCGCAACAGCGCCGCGAGGATTCCGAACACGACGATGAGCGCGATCGGGACGATGACGACGTTGTCGCGCGCCGCCGACTCGCGCAGGTCGTGCTCGGCGGCGGACGCTCCCCCGACGAGCGCGGCGTCGCCGGCGACGGCGTGCACCGCATCGCGCACGCCCGGGACGAGGTCAAACGCGGCCGTGCTGAGCGGGTCGCGCTCGAGCGTGGCTTCGAGCTTCGTGCCGGTCGGTCCGCGCTCCTCGCCGGGGCTGACCTCGGCGACGCCTGGGGCCTTGGCGAGCGCGGCGCGGACATCGGCGAGCTTGGATTCGTCGGTGACGACCACCTCGGTCGGCGAGCCGCCGCCCGCGGGGAAGCCCTGCGCGAGCAGCTCCTGGCCCTGCACCGAGTCGACGTCGTCGCGGAAGCCGTTGCCGGACGTCAGGTCGCCGTTGAGCTGAACGAGGCCGATCGCCATCAGCGCGAGCACGGCGGTCGTCCCGACCCAGACCCGGCGCGGACCGCGACCGACCCACTCGGCGACCTTGCGCCAGACGCCGTGCGTCTCGTCGGGCCCCTCGCTGGCGAAGCGCGGGATGTAGGGCCAGAACGCGCGGCGCCCGCACAGCGTCAGCAGCGCCGGCAGCATCGTCAGCATCGAGAGCATCGCCAGGCCGACACCCATCGCGCCGATCGGCCCGAGCCCGGCGGTGCCGTTGACCTCGGCGAAGGAAAGCGTCAGCAGCGCCGCCATCACCGTGAGCCCCGACGCGAGCACGACGGGGCTCGTGCGTTGCAACGTGACGCGGATCGCGTCGTGCTTGTCCTCGTGGCGGCGCAGCTCCTCGCGGTAGCGCGAGACCATCAGCAGCGCATAGTCGGTGCCGGCGCCGAAGACGAGGACGGGCAGGATCCCGCCCGACTGCCCGTTGATCGTCACGCCCGCCTCCGCGAGCAGGTAGCCGAAGCCACGTGCGCTCGTCTCGGCCAGCAGCACCGTGAAGAACGGGATCGCCCAGAAGATCGGACTGCGATAGATCGCCACGAGCAGGAGCAGCACGAGCGCGGCCGTGAAGATCAGCAGCGTGCCGTTGATGTCGCCGAAGACGTCGATCGCGTCGGCCGAGAAGCCGGCCGGGCCGGTGACCTTCGCCTTTAGGCCGCCGGGCAGGCCGGCGAGCTGAGCCTTGATGTCGTCGGTCGTGTCGATCAGACGGTCGGAGGCCTCGGTATCTCCGCCGGCCGCATCGATCGGGGTGGACAGCAGCGCGGTCGTGCGGTCCTTCGAGATGACCGGCTCGGAGGTCTTGCCGACTCCCTCACGGCGCTTGGCGTCGACCGCCGCGCGCGTGCGGTCGATCGCCGAGCGGTCGGCGGCGGTCAGCCCGCCCTCGCGACGAAAGACGGTGATCGCGTCGGCCTGGTCGGCGGACGGAAAGTCCTCCAGCGCCTCCAGCGCCTTGACGGATTCCGCGCTCCCGGGCAGATAATCGATCGGGTCGTTCTTCTGCGCGTCCTCGAACTTGCCCGACAGCGGTCCGATCGCGACCGCCACCAGCAACCAGACACCGATCACGGCGAACTTGGTGCGGCGCCCTCCGGGCACCCGGAACATCGACGCGACCGCTTTTCTCATCGGGATCTCCTTGGGGCCGGCTGGGGCGAATGCCGTCGTCCTACGGACAGGGGGGTGGCGTGGAGCTCATCGGTTCGGGTTCAAACCGGCGGAGACGAGTACCGGCTCGACGATGTCGTCGAGCGTACGGTTGGACCCTCGGCGCCAACATGGGGCTGACCGGCGTGTTCGGGTGGGGCTAGCCGCACTCGTTCTAGGGGTCTGAGCTCCTAAGCGATGGCGGCAAGAGCGACGAGGACGAGGCCGGCGACGTCCAAGACGATGCGGGCGAGGTGCAGGTGGTCCCAGCGGCGTCGCAGCTGTCGCCACTGCGCCTCGGGTGCGTCGCCGAAGCTGAGCGTCCTGGCGTTTATTGGCAGGTTGCCGACCAAGGTGATCGCGAGCATCGCGCTGAAGCAGCCGCTGGCGGCGAACAGGAGCGCGCGCGTTTCGCCGTGGTGCTTTGCGGCGGCGGCGAAGCCGAACGCGATCGTCACGATCATCACGCCGGGCATGAAGTAGCCGTAGCGCCGGGTGATCGCCTGCTCGGCGCGGACCTCGTCGCGGAACGAGAGCGTGTGTAGCGCCGGGTGTACGACGGCCCACGTCCCGAGCTCGTTTCCCGTGAGTACCGCGGCAGCCAGCAGGCTGACGAGCTGGAGGGCGTCAGCCATCGCGTTACCAGCGCCCGGACTTCATGGCGGCCACTATGCACGAAGCGCGCCGACCGTGGTCTGGATGCGTGAGACCATGGGGGTATGGCAGGCGAGGAATGGACAACTGCCGAGCACGCCAACCGCTACCTGGCTCTGGCGGACAGTGTTCCGCACCGCGCAGAGGGAGAGGGCGTCCTGTCCGAGCAGGTGCCTGGCGACGCTCGTCGCATCCTCGACCTCGGGACGGGCGACGGCCGCCTGCTCGCCCTGCTCCAAGTCGACCGTCCCGACACGCTTTGTGTGGGCCTCGACTTCTCCGAGCTCATGCTCGAGGCGGCAGGCAAGCGCTTCGCCGACGACGAGCGCATCGAGCTCGTCAAGCATGACTTCGCAGAGCCGCTGCCCGCGCTTGGGCGCTTCGACGCTGTCGTCTCGTCGATGGCCATCCACCATCTCGAGCACGAGCGAAAGCACTCGCTGTATGGCGAGGTCTTCGATCTGCTTGAACCCGGCGGGGTGTTCGCGAACTTTGAGCATGTGGCGTCGGCGACCCAGCGCCTGCACCTGGCGTTCTTCGCGGCGATCGACGAGCCGCTCGAGCACGAGGATCCCTCGGACCGCCTGCTCGATGTCGAGACGCAGCTCGGTTGGCTACGCGAGCACGGCTTTGATGACGTCGACTGCTACTGGAAGTGGCTCGAGATGGCCCTCCTCGTGGGCGTCAAGCCCGACGAGACGCGATAACCGCCGTTGGCGGGAGGGGATGCAATGACGCCGCATGGAACC
>JALZJA010000171.1 GCA_030860005.1 Actinomycetota bacterium | reverse complement strand
GACCCAGCCCGAGCGGGTCGTGCGCGTCATCGCGCCCACGCGCGCCGAGCGCCGCCGCCTGGCGCAACTGGGCCTCGATCCAGCCGAGTCGGGCCGTGACGGCGCGGTCGACGTCGTCCTGCACGATGCCGGCGACGCCGCGAAGCTGCGCGCCGCCGGGCTGCGCTTCACGGTGCGGATCGCAAACCTCGGCGCCCTGGAGCGGGCCAACCGCCGCGCGGACCGCCGCTTCGCACAGAGGACCGCACGCTCGAGCCTGCCCAGCGCGCGCGACACCTACCGCCATCTCGCCGACTACGACGCCGAGCTGAAGGCCCTCGCGCTCGCGCATCCCGGGCTCGTGAAGCTCATCGTGCTACCGCATCGCAGCCTCCAGGGCCGGGCCGTCCTGGGCGTCGAGATCGCAAGGAATGTCGACGTCGCGCGCGGCCAGCCGGTCATGCTCCAGCTCGGCGCGCACCACGCGCGCGAGTGGCCGTCCGCGGAGCTCCCGATGGAGTGGGCGCGCGAGCTCGCGGGCGGTTACGGGGTCGACGCGCGGATCACGCGGCTCGTCGACGCGACGCGCACGATCGTCGTGCCGGTGGTCAACCCCGACGGGTTCAACCTCAGTCGCGAGTGGCCCGTCGACCTCGGCGTCCAGCTCGATGAGGCGGGCATGGGCTTTCAGTACAAGCGGCGCAACTGCCGCATCTCGGACGGCGCCGTTCCCGGGCCGGGGCAATGCGAGGCGCTCGCCAACCGGCGGCTGGGCGTCGATCTCAACCGCAACTACGGCGGTTTCTGGGGCGGTCCCGGCGCGAGCACCGACGTGCGGTCCGACACCTATCGCGGCGCAGGACCGTTCTCCGAGCCCGAGGCGCAGAACGTCCGCGAGCTCGTGTCGGCTCACCAGGTGACGACGCTCATCACAAACCACACGTTCGGCAACCTCGTCCTGCGACCGCCGGGGATCGCGGCAGCGCCCCAGCCGCGCGACGAGAACCTCCTGCGGTCGCTCGGCGACGCGATGGCCGCTCGCAACGGCTACGCAAGCCAGCCGGCCTACGTGCTCTACGACGCGTCGGGAGGGACCGAGGACTGGTCATACCACGCGACCGGCGGGTTGGGCTACACGTTCGAGCACGGGGCGACCCAGTTTCACCCGCCGTTCGCCGAGGTCGTCGGGCAGTACGCGAACAATCGCGAGGCGTTCTTCGTCGCGCTCGAGAGCACGGCCAACCGCGCGCGCCACGCGGTCGTCCGGGGTCGCGCGAGGGCGGGCACCGTCGTGCGCGTGCGCAAGGAGTTCGACACGAATACCGCGCCCGTGCTCCTGAACGAGCTCGGGACGGCCGGAGCCGCGCGGAGCTTCCACGACGTGCTGAGCTCGACGATGACCGTCGGCGCCACGGGCCGTTTCGAGTGGCATCTCAACCCGTCGACCCGTCCCGCCGTCAGCGGCACGGAGGCGTGGAACGTCACGTGCGAGCGGCCGGCCGGCAGCGTGCGCGCGCGCGGGAGACTGCGGATCGCACGTGGCCAGCGCAAGGCGCTCGACCTCTGCGGGCTGAGCTTCTCGGTCGCGCTGAAGCGGCGCGCGGTGCGCAGCGCGCTGCGGCGCGGGCTCCGCGCCCGCGCGCGCTGCTCGTCGTCGTGCCGGGCGTCGCTGACGCTGACGATGGCTGCCTCGTCCGCGCGTCGCCACGGCCTGACGAAGCGGCGCAGCGGCCGGATCGTCGTGGCGCGCGCAGCGCGCAAGCGCGCGTTCTCCGGGCGCAGGACGTTCACCGTGCGCTTCACCCCGTCGGCGCGTCGCAGGCTCGCCGGCACCCGGCGGTTGCGGCTGCGCATGAGCGCCCTCGCGCGCAACCCGAGCGACAAGCGCCGCATATCGCGAACGATAGTCCTCGAGCGCTGAGCAGCGCGCGCAACGTGGCCGCGACGCGTTGTGCTGCGCCACGAGGATCTGTGACAGGCGGCCCGGCGCCGGAGGCACCTGACCCGGCGGCCGGCGGCCCTCCTGCGAGAATCCGCCGCGTGGCCCGCAAACGCCTTCTCGTCCTCGGCTCGACGGGTTCGATCGGAACGCAGGCGCTCGATCTCGTCGCGC
This sequence comes from Actinomycetota bacterium, assembly GCA_030860005.1. Classification (GTDB taxonomy): domain Bacteria; phylum Actinomycetota; class Thermoleophilia; order Solirubrobacterales; family Solirubrobacteraceae; genus CADCVQ01. The sequence goes on along the minus strand of JALZJA010000171.1, from coordinate 11,863 downwards.
GCGATCCCGAGCTCGAGCTCGTCGGTCTCAGCGCCGAGCGCTCGGCTGACGCGCTGATCGACCAGGCGCGCCAGTTCGACGTGCAGCGCATCGCGCTCGCCGATCGCGACGCCGGGGCGCGCGCGGCCGAGGCGTGGACCGACGGCGAGGTGCTCGTCGGCGCCGCGGGGCTCGTGCAGCTCGTCGTCGAATCGGGCGCCGACCTCGTGCTCAACGCGCTCGTCGGCTCGGCTGGCCTCGGCCCGACCGTGGCGACACTCGGCGAGGGGATCGACCTCGCCCTGGCCAACAAGGAGTCGCTCGTCGTCGGCGGCGAGCTCGTGATGGCGCTCGCCGAGGCGACCGGCGCGCAGGTCATGCCCGTCGACTCCGAGCATTCCGCGCTGCACCAGCTGCTGGCGGGCGAGCGGCCGGGGACCGTCGAGAAGCTCGTCCTGACGGCCTCCGGCGGACCGTTCCGCGGACGCTCGCGCGCCGAGCTGGAGGACGTGACCGTCGAGGATGCGCTCAAGCACCCGACGTGGGACATGGGCGGCAAGATCACGATCGACTCGGCGACGCTCGTGAACAAGGGCCTCGAGATCATCGAGGCTCATCACCTCTTCGGCGTGCCGTACGACCGCATCGACGTCGTTGTCCACCCGCAGTCGATCGTCCACAGCCTCATCACGCTGTGTGACGGCGCCGCGCTCGCGCACCTCGGGCACCCGGACATGCGCGTGCCGATCGCCTACGCCCTGCACCATCCCGAGCGCGTCGACGTGCCGGTCCGAGCGCTCGATCTCGCGGAGATCGGCACGCTGACGTTCGAGCCCGTCGACATGGACGCGTTCCCGTGCCTGCGCCTGGCGCGCGAGGCGGCTGGCGCCGGCGGTACCGCGCCGTGCGTGCTCAACGCCGCCAACGAGGTGGCCGTGCACGCGTTCCTGGGCGGAAAGCTCGGCTTTCTCGGCATCGCCGAGGTCATCGAGCGCACGCTCGAGCGGCTGCCCGCAACCCCTGTGAGGGCCTTCGAATCGCTGTACGAGGCCGACCGCGCGGCGCGCGCGTGCGCCACCGAGTGCGTCCAGGCCGCCTCGGGACGTTTGGCACACTGATCAAGTGAGCTACCTCCTCGCCTTCGCGGGCTTCGCCCTGCTGATCATCCTGCACGAGGCAGGGCACTTCGTGGCTGCCAAGGCGGTCGGGATGCGCGTCGAGCGCTTCGCGCTGTTCTTTCCACCGCTCATATGGAAGTGGCGGCGCAAGGGCAGCGAGACCGAGTACGGGATCGGTGCGATCCCGCTCGGCGGCTACGTGAAGATCAGCGGCATGAACCCGACGGAGGAGCTGCCGCCGGGAGAGGAGCACCGTGCCTACTACCGCCAGAAGGTGTGGAAGCGGATCGTCGTGATCGCGGCCGGGCCGGCGGTCAACATCGTGCTCGCGTTCCTCATCCTCTTCGTGCTGTTTGCGGTGCGCCCGCAGCAGCTCGTTCAGCCGGTCGTGCAGGACGTCCAGCCGAAGACGGCAGCCGCCGGGACACTGAAGCCGGGCGATCGCATCCTCTCGGTGGACGGCCGGCGGGGCTTCGAAGCGGGGCTGACGGCCGAGCAGGGGCAGGACCGCGTCACGACCCTGCGCAAGGCGATCAACACGCACCAGTGCGCGGGCGAAACGCGCGACGGCTGCCGCGTCACGACGCCGGTGCGGCTCGAGGTGCTGCGCGGCGGCGAGCGGCGGTCGATCGAGCTCTTCCCGCGCTACAGCGTTCCGGACAAGCGCCCGCTTGTCGGCGTCCAGTTCGACACGCGACCGCTGCAGGCCAGCGTCCCGGAGGCCGCTGAGCTGAGCGTGACCGGGATGTGGGACGTCACGACCGCGACGGTCGAGAACATCGTGAAGCTCGTCTACGACAAGCAGGCGCGCGACGAGGTGTCCGGTGTCGTCGGCGGCTATGAGGCGACGCGACAGTCCTTCGAGTTCGACACCGTGCGCGCGGTGACGCTCCTGGCGCTCATCTCGCTGTCGCTGGCGATCATCAACCTGTTCCCGTTCCTGCCGCTCGACGGCGGGCACATCTTCTGGGCGCTGGCCGAGAAGCTCCGCGGCCGCGCGATCTCCTTCCAGACGATGGAGAAGGCGGGGGTGGTCGGCTTCATGCTCGTGCTCGTGCTGTTCTACATCGGCCTGTCGAACGACATCAGCCGGTTGAGCAGCGGCGAAGGCTTCGGCGTTCGGTAGGGCGCCAGCCGCCCGGACCAGACTGAGCCCGGCCGGCGCTACTCGGGCCAGAAGCCCTCGTGCTTGACGACGTCCTCGCGCGTATCGCCCCTCGGTGAGCACATGACGAGCTCGACGTCACCCGGCCCCTCGTTCCACACCGAGCGCACGGTCGCTGGCGCGATCCGCACGGCCGTATACGGTCCGACGTCGACGATCTCGTCGCCGAGCTTGAACTGCAGCGTCCCGGAGATCACGAAATAGACCTCCTCCTGGGTCTTGTGCGAATGGCCGTAGCCGCCCTGCGGCGGCATCCGACGGTACGTGAAGGCCACCTGCTCGGAGTCCATCCCCATGGTGAGCATGTGCATCTCACCCGGGTAGTCGCCAAGGACGTCGGGGACATCCGTGGCCGCGGTGATCGTGTAGGCGCTCATGGAGCGACGATAACCGGACTGATCGGCCCGGGGGGACCGTCCGTAGAATCAGCGCATGGCCTCTGAGCGACAGATCATGGTGGGCGCCGTGCCGATCGGCGGCGGCGCGCCCGTCGCGGTGCAGACGATGACGAAGACCGAGACCGCGAACCTGCAGGCGACGATGGACCAGATCCACAAGGTCGCCGAGGCCGGCGCCGACATCGTGCGCGTCGCGGTCCCGCGCGATCAGGACATCGAGGCGCTCAAGACGATCGTCGTACAGTCGCCGATCCCGATCATCGCCGACATCCACTTCAATCACACGCTCGCGCTGAAGGCGATCGACGCCGGCGCGCACTGCATCCGCCTGAACCCGGGCAACATCGGCGGGCCGGAGAAGGTCGCCGAGGTCGTCGAGCGCGCGAAGGCCGCGGGGACGCCGATGCGGATCGGCGTGAACTCCGGGTCGCTGCCCAAGCACCTGCACGAGCTTGAGCGCTCGGCCCCGGTCGAGGCGCTCACGACCGCGGCCACCGAGTTCGTCGAGCTCATGCACCGCCTGGGCTTCTACGACTTCAAGGTCTCGATCAAGTCGACGAACGTCCCGAACACGATCGCGTCGAACCGGCTGCTGAGCGACAAGATCGACCATCCGCTGCACCTGGGCATCACGGAGGCCGGCACGAAGTGGTCGGGCAGCCTGAAGTCGGCGGTCGGCCTCGGGACGCTGCTCGCCGACGGCATCGGCGACACGATTCGCATCAGCCTCTCGACGTTTCACGCCGAGGAGGAGGTCAAGGTCGCCTGGGAGATCCTCAAGGCGCTGCAGCTGCGCGAGCGCGGCCCGGTCCTCATCGCGTGCCCGACGTGCGGGCGCCTGCAGTTCGACATGGACACGGTCGTCGCCGAGATCGAGCGCCGCCTGGAGGCCTACGAGGATCCGATCGAGGTCGCCGTGCTCGGCTGCGCCGTCAACGGCATCGGCGAGGCGTCACACGCCGACTTCGGCATCACCGGCGCCAAGGACGAGGGCCTGATATTCAGCCGCGGCAAGCCGCTTCGCAAGGTTCCGACCGAGCAGCTCGTCGACGTTCTCTTCGACGAGATCGACAGGTACGCGACCTCGAAGAAGATCGCCGTCGACGAGCGTGCCGCCGCCGAAGGCGCCGCCTGGCTTCAGGCCAACGAGGACGCCACCGCGATGACCCCCGAGCGCCTCGCCGCGCTCGAAGCCGCAGAGTCCGCCGCCCACGACGGCGGCGACGACGTCCTCGCCGTGCTGGACGAGGACGTGTCGCCGGTCGCGGGCCGCCGCTTCAGCCGCGCCTGACGCACCCCATTCGAGAGCTGCGTTACGCCAGCCGTGGTGTCTATTCGCCCGTCGAGGGCAGGCTCGCGAGCAAGATCGTCCCGTCGGGCCTGCGCCACGCGGCGCGCCACTCCGCCGGGGCGGCCTGCGGGTTCAGCAGCGAGGTCTGAAAGTAGCCGCGCGAGCTGATCGCCAGCGGAGCGCTGACGGGGGTCCACGCCCCGGCGCTGCCCTTCGGGCGCCACTGGATGACCGCCTTGTCGGCGGTCGAGCCGTCCGGCAGGAACCGCAACTGGCCCCAGAATCGGAAGTTCTGGCGGCCCGTCGCCGTGTCGGTCGCGCCCGGGAACACGATGAACGGGATCTGGTACGCGAAGGCGCCCGGCTTGGGCTTGGTGTTCGCGAAGAACAATCCGGACTGATAGGTGAACCAGTACGGCTTGGTTCCCGGCGTGCGCTTGGCGACCGGCAGGACGTCGCGCAGGAGAAACTGCGCCTGGCTGGCGATGCGCGGGTTGGCGTAGGCGAGGAACTCGCCGAGTTGGTTGTACTTCGCCTGCTCAGCGAGCGTCACGCCGTTGAACGGGTCCGGCGGGTTCGTCTCGAAGCCGAACTCGGTCATCCACAGCGGCAGGTCCGCCGGGATCTTGCCGCCGGTCTTCGCCGACAGATCGTCGAGCAGCGTTCCGAGCTGGGAGATGTTCGCCATGGTCAGACCGCCCGCGGGGGGCTGGGTGGTCGTCGGCACGTTCTTTGTGTACGGGTGGTGGGCATATCCGTTGGCCTGGAGCTTGGGGCCGAACTTGTTGCAGCCGCGCGCCTTGGCGGCGCTGCCCGTGTACTTGCTGCCGTTGGGCTTGACGCACGCGAGCTCGCGCAGGAACACGGTCGGGAGGGGCGGCGACTTCGCCGTCGTCTTGCCCGACCCGAGCGGCGCGGTCTCTGCCAGGAGGATCGTGTCGCTCCCGACGCCGTGGCCGCTCTTGGCAAGGCCCGCGTAGCCGGACTGGTGCAGCTTGCGGAACAGCATCGGCGAGACCAGGACGCGCTTGCTGCCGACCTTCTCCCACTGCGGCGAGAGCCATCCCGCCTGGTTGGGCTCGTTCCACAGCGACCAGACGCTGACGCGGGGCAGAACGCCCTTGCCCTGGTTCTCATCGCGGTATGAGCCGCTGTAGCGCTTGCCGAGGGCCGTCACGAACTGCTTGAAGTACACGGGCTTTGGCTTGTAGGTCTTGCTCAGCTTGCGCTGGGACTTGGGCGGCTTCTTGTGCGCCCATTTCGTCGGCCCGGGACCGGTCACGTTGAAGTACACGCGCAGCCCGACGGTCCTGGCGATCCGGACGAGCTCGTCGTAGCGGTCCCAGTTGGTCTGCGGGTACGTCTTCGGGCTCGAGCCGCGGAAGCGCTTGGTCTGCAGCTTCGCGGCCCTGCGCGCCTTCTTGCCTTTGAGCTTCTTGATCTCTGCAGGCGTGAACCTCGCCCGCTCGGCCACGACGCTCCACAGGACCGTCACCCGGATCGTGTCGACGCCCAGTGACTTCATCTGCGTCATCGTCTTCTGCGCCGCCACGTGCCCGCGGTACACGAGCAGGTCGTCGTCCATCATGATCGACGACTGGTTCTGGCTGGCTTGCGCGGCGGGGGCCAGCAGCGCGCCGGCGGCGAGAACCAGGATGAGCGAACGCATGATCGGCGACATTGGGCTCCTGCGAGACGTGGGATTGGGAAGAACCGCGACGGGACGGCCTCAGGCCGTCCCGCGCAAATCGAAACACTGACAGGGTCGCGGAGTTCCGCGCCCCGCCTGAAACGGTTTCGCCCTGCGGTCGCCGGACCCGGCGACCTTCGGGCGACGTTACGAGCGGCTAACCAGCGGCTGCGCTGTAGCGCTCTGCGACCTTGGCCCAGTTCACGGTGTTCCACCACGCCTTCAGGTAGTCCGGACGCACGTTCTGATACTTCAGGTAGTACGCGTGCTCCCAGACGTCGTTGCCGACCAGCGGCGTCGCGCCGGAGCTGATCGGGCTGTCCTGGTTGGCGGTGCTCGTGATCGCAAGCGAGCCGCCGTCGAGCACGAGCCACGCCCAGCCCGATCCGAACTGGCCCGCGCCCGCTGCCTCGAACTGCTCCTTGAAGTCATCGAACGAGCCGAACGCGCTGTCGATCGCGGCGCCGAGGTCGCCGTCGGGCGCGCCGCCGCCATCCGGGCTCATCGACTCCCAGAACAGGTTGTGGTTGAGGTGCCCTCCGCCGTGGTTGCGTACGGCGGTGCGCTTGTCCTCGGGGACCGCGTCGAGGTTGGCGATGACCTCCTCGATCGGCTTGTCGGCGAACTCCGTGCCCTCGAGCGCCGCGTTGACCTTGTCCACGTACTGCTGATGGTGCTTGTCGTGGTGCACGTGCATGGTCTCTTCGTCGATGTGCGGCTCTAGCGCGTCGTACGGGTATGGCAGCGGCGGAACCTCGTAGGCCATTGGTCGTGGTCTCCTTGGGATCGGCAGTTTCAAAGGACTCTACCCGTAGGCTTCGCGCTCACTCGTGTCCCGCCTCTCGCACCTTTTCCTGCCCACCGAACGCGAGCCGCCCGCGGACGCCGAGGCGCTGTCGCACAAGCTCATGGTGCGCGCCGGGCTGATCCGCCAGGTCGGATCGGGGCTGTGGTCGTGGCTGCCGGCGGGCTGGCGCGTGCACGAGAAGGTCGTGCAGATCGTGCGCGAGGAGCTCGACGCGATCGGCTGTCAGGAGATGCTCATGCCGGTGCTCCAGCCGGCCGAGCTGTGGAAGCGCACCGGGCGCTACGAGATCGACGAGCTGTTCAAGCTCTCAGACCGCAAAGGCGCCGAACTCGTCCTCGCGATGACCCACGAGGAGAGCGTGACGATGCACATCGCGCAGGTCGTGCGCTCCTATCGCGACCTGCCGCTGATCCTCTACCACTTCCAGACGAAGGAGCGCGACGAGCCGCGGCCGCGGGCCGGCGTGCTGCGCACGCGCGAGTTCATCATGAACGACGCCTACACCTTCGACCGCGATCTCGAGGGGCTGGCGCGAAACTACGACGACTTCGTCGTCGCCTACGACCGCATCTTCGACCGCTGCGGGCTGGAGTGGTACCGGGTGGAGTCCGACGTCGGGATGATGGGCGGCTTCGGCGCGCACGAGTACATGGCGCCGTGCCCGGCCGGCGAGAACGACGTCGCGCTGGCGCCGGGGTACGCGGCCAACGTCGAGGTCGCGAGCGCCGACGCGCAACCGGTCGAACTGCCGGCGCCGGTCGATGCGCCCGAGGCGGTGCACACGCCCGGCGCGACGACGATCGAAAGCGTCGCGCGCATGCTGGGCGTGCAGGCCGGGGCGCTGCTGAAGGCCTACCCTGTCGTCGTCGAGTCGCGCGGCGTCGTGCTCGTGCTCGTGCGCGGCGATCACCGCGTCAACGAGATCAAGCTTGCAAACGCGCTCGGCGCGCCGTTCCGCGCGGCGCACGACGACGAGGTGCGCGAGCGGATCGGGCCGCCGGGCTTCATCGGGCCGGTCGGGGCCGACGTCCACGTCCTCCTCGACGAGGCGGTCGCCGACGGCGGCTATGTCGTCGGCGCGAACGAGGCCGACTACCACCTGCGCGGGGTCGAGCCCGGACGCCATTTCGCCTTCGAGCGCGGCGACGTGCGCAGCGTCGAGGCCGGGGACACCGTCGGGGGCGAGAAGATCACGATCGAGCCCGCAATCGAGATCGGCAACATCTTCAAGCTCGGCACGCGCTTCTCCGAGCCGCTCGGAGCGACGTACCTCGATGAGGACGGCGCCGAGCAGCCGATCTGGATGGGCTCGTACGGGATCGGCCCGGCGCGGGTGGCCGCGGCGGTTGTCGAACAGTTCGCCGACGACAAGGGGATCGCGTGGCCGCGCGCGCTCGCGCCATGGGACATCGAGATCGTCGCCCTCGGCAAGCCCGGCAGCGACGAGCTGGCGGCCGCCGAGCGCCTGTACGACGAGCTGCGGGCGGCCGGCTTCGATGTGCTGCTCGACGATCGCCAGGCCGGCCCGGGAGCGAAGTTCGCCGACGCCGAGCTGCTCGGCGTCCCGCTGCGGCTGACGGTCGGCAGTCGCTCGCTGCAATCGGGTGCGGCGGAGGTCCAGCGGCGTCGCGGCCTGGAGGCGGTCGAGGGCGGTGTGCCGCTGGTGGGCGGCGCCGAGGCGGTAGCCGGGCTGTGGCGAAGCCTTCCGTAGACGATCCCCGCCCCGTCGAGCGGGCGCGCCCGACGTTCCGGCGGCTCGTAGGCCTCGACCGGTCCGGGATGCCGCCCCCGCAGACGCTGGGCGACCAGCCGTGGAACGTGTGGACGCTGCCCAACCTGATCGGCTTCGTGCGCCTTGCGCTCATCCCGGTGTTCCTCGTGCTCGCGCTGCGATCGCAGTCGGGCACGGACGCGCTGCCCGCCGTGATCTTCGCCGTGATCGCGTGGAGCGACTACTTCGACGGGATGGCCGCTCGCATCACCGGCCAGTACAGCCGCTTCGGCGCGCTGCTGGATCCGGTCGTCGACCGGATGCTGGTCGTATCCGGTCTCGCCGTCTGCTGGCACTTCGAGCTCCTGCCGCGCTGGGCGATTGCGCTCGTCGTCGCGCGTGAGGTGTTCACCATCGTCGGCGGGGAGCTCGCGCTGCGCCGGGGCATCACCCTGAAGATCAACTGGCCCGGTCGGGCGGCCGTATGGCCGACGATGTCGGCCATCTTCGGCGGCCTCGTGGGCTGGGACGAGGTGGCCGCGATCCTGCTCTACGTCGGTCTCGTGCTGTCGTACCTGGCCGCGGCGCTGTACGTGCGCGAGGGCATGGGTCGCACCGGCCCGCCGGACGCTCAGGCCAGCTCGACCTGAGCCGCTGGCTGCGCCCGCAGCGTCGCAAGCTCGCGCTCGGCGGCGAGCTTGGTGGCGATCGAGCTCCAGCGCCCGAGCCGGTTGCGCACCGTCGCCGACGAGGGCAGGTCGTCGCGCGTGGCCGCGTGGCGCTCGTAGGCCAGGACACTGGGGATCTCGCCGAGCTCATCGACGGCGAGCCGCAGCGCGGCCCAGCACGCGTCCTGCGTCCAGCGCTGGGCGCGCGTGCGCCGCGGCTGGGAGAGCGGCGTCATCCCGGCCGCCTTGATCGCGCACGTCCAGCCACCCATGCGGTTGAGGACCGTCGGCAGGCTCGGGAAGCCGAGCTCGCGCGCGAACCCGGCGTACTCCTTCGGGCTGGGGACCCGGCCGACCCGGGCGGCGACAGATGTCAGCGCGACGAGGATGTCGCGGTCGGAGTAGGTCTGGGCGCCGATGCCGCGCACGCCGGCGAGGCTCGCCCGGCGCGCCGCCCGGTCGACCTCCGTGGCGAAGCGCTCGATCGTGCTCCGGCAGGCGGATGCCTGCAGCCCGAGCGCCGCAGCCGCGCTGCCGGGGTCCTGTCCGGAGCGCCAGCGAACGAGCAGCTCGTCGATCCGCGTCTCGGCGAGCGCCTCGGCGCGCCGCCGCCGCGCCTCCGCGACGTTCTCGATGTCGATGCCGCCGTGCGCGATGAGGATCTGTCGTACGCGCTCGCGCGAGACTCGGTAGCGCAGCCCGATCTCGTCGAGGTTCCACCCGCGCTCGCGCAGCGCCGCCATCTCGCGGACCCGCTGCAGCGAGCCCGGCGCGAGCGTGCAGCCGTCACAGGCCGCCGGATCGGCGAGCGTCGGAGGGCTCATCGTGCTGATATGCGGCATCGACGCGTGCGCCATGGCCTCGTCTCGGAGAGGGACCCCTGTCTTAGGGTCACCTAATATAACGCACGTTTGCCGCGGAGCGAAGATTCCTCGCCGAGAGCGACCGAACGGCCTGGGCGAGCAGGCTCGTCCGGCGTGCAGAGTCTCAAGCTCAGCTTGAAGGCAAGGTCGACGCTGATATGCTCGCTGGCCCTCCGGTCGCAGCCCTTTCCGTCGTCGAAGGAGACCCCGTATGGACACGTTCCCCGACCTTGGCTCCCTGTCAGATCAAGAGCTGAAGGACCTCATCCAGCAGCTCACCGAGGAAGAGGTCGAGGTCTCCTACCGTCGGCGGATCCTGCACGGCAAGATCGACATCCTGCGCGCGGAGCTCGTCAACCGCTTGCGCAAGAAGCACGAGACCGGTGAGGACGTCATCTCGGGCGCCGACGTGCAGCGCCTGACCGACATCCTCGCCGGACGCACTGCTCAGGAGTAATGGCCCACCACTGCCCCGAGTGCGGGTTCGTCAACGCTGAGGGCGCCAACTACTGCCAGAAGTGCGGCGCGTTCGTCGGGCCGATGGAGACGCCCCACGACCCCAGCACGGCGACATACCGCATCGACGAGACCGGCGAGCTCGTGCCCGTCGAGCTCGACGACGTCGTCGCCCAAGGCGCCGCGCTCGTCATCCGCGCCGGTGGCGGTCGCGTCGGGGAGAGCTTCGCGCTCGCGGGCGAGCGCGTGTCGATCGGACGCCGCCCCGACTCGGAGGTCTTCCTCGACGACGTGACGGTCTCGCGTGACCACGCGCTGATCGTCCGTCGCGGCGGCGACTGGCATCTCGACGATCTCGGCTCGCTCAACGGCACGTACGTCAACCGTCACCGGATCGAGACGCACCGCCTCGTCGACGGCGACGAGCTGCAGGTCGGCAAGTACAAGCTGACATTCCTCTCCCGCTGATGGCCGCCGATCCGACAACGACATCCGAGCCCCCCGCGCTCAACGGACCGCCGCAGAAGGCGATGACGATCGGGGCGGTGTGCAAGGGGCTCGCCCAGGAGTTCCCGGACATCTCGATCTCGAAGATCCGCTACCTCGAAGACCAGAAGCTGCTCAACCCGCGCCGCACGCCCGGCGGCTACCGGCTCTACTCGCCCTCGGATGTCGTGCGGCTGCGGACGATCCTGCGCCTACAGCGCGACGAGTTCCTGCCGCTGCGCGTGATCCGCCAGGAGCTGGCCTCGGGCCGGGTCGGCGAGTCCGATGGACCCGCGTCGTCGTCGGGGCCGAGCGACGCCGGCACGGGCAAGCGCAAGCGCCGCGTGAGCGTCTCGGTGCAGGACGGCGGCGCGATGTACGCCCTCGAGGATGTGCTCGAGGAGACGCGCGCCGATGCCGCGCTCGTCAAGGAGCTCGAGGACTACGGCGTCGTCAAGGGCGAGATCCGCGCGGGCACGCACTACTACGACGAGACCGAGCGCGAGATCATCGGCGCCGTCACCGAGCTCGCCCGCTACGGCGTCGGCGGCCGCAACCTGCGCGTGTTCCGCTCGTCGGCCGACCGCGAGGCCGCGTTGCTGCAGCAGATCCTGGCGCCGGCATTGCGCTCGCGCAACCCCGACCGGCGCAAGGAGGCGCTCGAGGCGCTGGAGAACCTGGCGGCCGTGGCGACGCACCTCAAGCACCTGCTGCTCATCCGCGACCTGCGCAAGATCGCGGCGAAGCACTGATGAGCGTGAGCTCACAGGGATCGCTCGAGGGCTACATTCGCTCGATCCCCGACTTCCCCAAGCCGGGGATCGTGTTTCGCGACATCACGCCGCTGCTGGCAAGCGCGCACGGGCTGGATGCCACGGTGCGGGCACTCGTCGCGCTCGCGCGCTCGCTCGAGCCCGACGTCGTCATCGGGCCCGAGGCGCGCGGCTTTCTGTTCGGCCCGGCGCTCGCCCGCGACCTGGGCGCGGGCTTCGCGCTCGCGCGCAAGCCCGGGATGCTGCCCCACGACACGGTGAGCGCGGACTACGACCTCGAATACGGGACCGACGCGCTCGAGCTACACGCCGACGCGATCTCACCGGGCGCGCGGGTGCTCGTCCACGACGACCTGCTGGCGACCGGCGGCACGGCGAGCGCGCTGTGCCGGCTCGTGCAGCAGCTCGGCGGTGAGGTCGTGGGCTGCGCGTTCGTCATCGAGCTGGCGTTTCTGGC
>JALZJA010000414.1 GCA_030860005.1 Actinomycetota bacterium | reverse complement strand
AGCATCGTCGTCACCCCGCAGCTGATGTTCCTCGACGAGCCGACGACCGGCCTGGACCCGCGCTCTCGCAACCAGGTCTGGGAGATCATCCGAATACTGGTCGCCGAGGGCACCACGATCCTGCTCTGCACGCAGTACCTCGAGGAGGCCGACCAGCTCGCCGACCGCATCGCCGTCATCGACCACGGCAAGGTGATCGCCGAGGGGACGCCGGCCCAGCTCAAGGCCTCGGTCGGCTCCGGCGCGCTGCACGTGCGACTGCTCGACCCCGAGCAGCGGCCGACGGCCGAGCGCGTGCTCGAACGCGAGCTCGGCACCGTCATCCTGGAGCCCGACCCTGCCGCGCTCACGGCCTCGTGCGCCGACGCCGACCGTGCCGCCGAGGCGGTCGCGGAGCTCACGCGCTGCGGCGTGCGGATCGCCGGCTTCTCGCTGGGCCAGCCGAGCCTTGACGAGGTCTTCCTGGCCCTGACCGGCCGTCCGGCGGAGGCGAGCCCGGACGATCAACTCGACCCCGTAGAGGAGGGGCAAGCGGCATGAGCGCCAACCCGACCACGCAACCCTCCCCCGCCTCCACCCCCATCGCCGACGAGGCAGCGGTCCGCAGGGCGGTCTCCTCGATCTCGCGCCCGCCCAAGGCGAGCGCGCTGTCGGCAGCTCTGACCTTCGGCTGGCGCGGGATGCTCAAGGTCAAGCACGTGCCCGAGCAACTGCTCGACGTGACGATCACGCCGGTGATGTTCGTGCTGATGTTCACCTATCTGTTCGGCGGCGCGATCGCCGGGTCCACGGGCGAGTATCTGGACTACATCCTCCCCGGGATCCTCGTGATGTCGGTGCTGTTCACCACCGTCTACGCCGGGGTGGCGCTCAACACCGACCTGACCAAGGGGGTCGTCGACCGCTTCCGCTCGCTGCCGATCTGGCGGCCGGCCCCGCTGGTGGGATCGTTGCTGGGCGACAGCGTGCGCTACGTCGTCGGCGGGACCGTGATCATCGTGCTGGGCGTGGCCCTCGGCTATCGCCCGGGCGCCGGCATCGTCGGCATCGTCGCGGCGTTGGGGCTGGTGGTGTTGTTCGCCTTCGGGCTGTCCTGGGTCTTCATGACCCTCGGGTTGCTGTTGCGCTCGCCGAGCGCGGTGCTGAACTCGGGCTTCATGGGGATCTTCCCGCTCACGTTCCTGTCCAACGTCTTCGTCGATCCGGACACGCTGCCGGCGGGACTCGAGGACTTCGTGGACGTCAACCCCGTCTCGATCCTGGCGACCGCGGCGCGGGGTTTGATGGAGGGCAACGCGCAAGCGGGCGACATCGCGATCGTGCTCGCCGTATCCGCGGCATTGACGGCCGTGTTCGCACCGCTGACGACGCGCCTGTACCGCAAGGGCTGATCGTTTTCCCGATCTCGCGCCGGCGCTGCGACGATGAGGTACAACGGCGGCCACGACGGGGAAGAAGATGAGGCACGATGCACAGCTGGTCAGGGTCCAGAACGAGCGTTGACACGATCAGCCGCTTCGGCGAGCTGGCCGACCGCGGCGACGATCCCGCCGTCGCCGCGAAGGCCTGGAGCGCAGCCGGCTTCGACGACGAGCAGGCCGCGCTGTGGCTCGATGCGCGCTGCTTCGATCCGCAGGCGGCGCGCAACCTCGCCGACCTGGCCGTCAGTCCGGGGCAGGCATCCAAGCGCACGCGCGACGGCCGCCGCGACTACCTCGACACGATCGCCTACAAGGTCTCCAGCGGCGACCTTTCCGCGCGCCAGGGCGCGGCACGGGCGGCGTCGAGCCGATGACCGACGACGACGCCCGCCATCCTGACGACTGGCCGCACCCGAACGAGCGGCCGTGCGACGAGTGCGGCCATGTCTGGTTTGCCGGCCAGCGCCGCCACGAGTACCTCGACCACGACGCGGAGCGTCACGCGGACGTCGAGGTGCTGTGCGTGCTGTGTCGCCAGCAGCGCGGGCTGTCGCGGGCGCCGGAGTAGGAGCGCGCCCGCCCGACCGTGACCGCCGACAACTTCCTCGGCCTCGAAGAGCAGTATTCGAGCTTCGATCGCGCGCGCGTGCTCGTCCTGCCGCTGCCGCTCGAGGCGACCGTGAGCTATGGCGGCGGCACGGCGCGCGGGCCGGCCGCGATCATCGAGGCCTCCCAGCAGGTCGAGCTGTACGACCGCGAGCACGACGGCGAGCCGGCGCTGGACTATGGCGTCCATACGCTCGACGCGCTCGAGCTGGCGGGCGACGAGCCCGAGGAGGCGGTCGCCCGGATCGCCACAGCGGTCGCGCGGGCGGCGTCGAGCGGCAAGCTCGTCGTCGCGCTCGGGGGCGAGCACACGATCAGCGCCGGCGTCAGCCGCGGGCTGCTCGACGCGCTGGGTGGGCCGCTCACCGTTGTGCAGATCGATGCGCACTGCGACCTGCGCGAGTCCTACGAGGATTCGCGCTACAGCCACGCCTGCGTGGCGCGGCGCATGCTCGACGACCCGCTCGTCGAGCAGGTGCTCCAGCTCGGCGTGCGGTCGGTCGACGTCGAGGAGGTCACGTTCGCACGCGACCACCCGGAGCGCGTGCGCGTCTGGTACGCGGAGGAGGTCCATGAGGGTGCCTGGCGCGAGACGCTGCGCGAGCGGCTCCAGAGCCGCCGCGTGCATCTCACGATCGACGTCGACGGCCTGGATCCCGCGGTCGTGGCCGCGACCGGTACCCCGGAGCCCGGCGGGCTGACCTGGACCGAGGCGCTCGACATCATCCGCACGACCGCCCAGAGCGCTCAGGTCATCAGCGTCGACTGCGTCGAGCTCGCGCCGCAGCCGGGCCTGCACGCCGCCGACTTCGCCGTCGCCAAGCTCGTCTACAAGACCATCACGTATGCCCTGAACGGAGGTTGAGCCCGCGATGCAGCACGCGCAAGAGGTCAAGCAGTTCATCCGCCAGCACTACCGGCACTTCAACTCGGCGGCGCTGATCGACGCGGCGGAGGGCTACGCCAAGCTGATCTTTCGCGGCGGCAGCATGTTCGTGACGCTCGCGGGCGCGATGAGCACGGCCGAGCTGGGCATCTCGCTCGCCGAGATGATCCGCGAGGACAAGGTCCACGGAATCTGCTGCACGGGCGCGAACCTCGAGGAGGATGTCTACAACCTCGTCGCGCACGACCACTACGTGCGCGTGCCCAACTACCGCGAGCTGACGCCGCAGGACGAGCAGGCGCTGCTCGAGCGCCACCTCAACCGCGTCACCGACACGTGCATCCCCGAGGAGGAGGCGATCCGCCGCATCGAGGACGCGATCCTCGACGAGTGGACGCGCGCCGACCGCGCCGGCGAGCGCCTGTTCCCGCACGAGTTCCTGTATCGCATCCTGCGCAGCGGCCGGCTCGAGCCCCACCACCAGATCGATCCGAGCGACTCCTGGCTCGTGGCCGCCAGCGAGAAGGACCTGCCGATCTTCGTCCCCGGCTGGGAGGACTCGACGAGCG
>JALZJA010000386.1 GCA_030860005.1 Actinomycetota bacterium | reverse complement strand
TCGACATCATCGGGACGACCTACCGGCACCTCACCTTCTTCGAGATGCTCGGCAACTTCTCGATGGGCGACTACTTCAAGCAGGGCGCCGTCGAGTTCGCGTGGGAGCTGTCGCTCGACGGCTTCGGCTTCGACCCCGAGAAGATCTGGATCACCGTCTTCGAGGGCGACGACGCGCTCGGCGTCGGACCCGACGAGGAGGCGATCGAGGCGTGGCTGGCGGTCGGCGTGCCGCGCGAGCGGATCGTCCTGTGCCCGCGCTCGGAGAACTTCTGGCAGGCCGGCGACAGCGGCCCGTGCGGGCCGTGCAGCGAGCTGTACATCGACCGCGGGCTTGACTACGGCAGCGAGGACGACCTGCCCGGTGGCGAGAACGAGCGCTTCCTGGAGTACTGGAACCTCGTCTTCACGCAGTACGACCTGACGACCGACGAGGACGGCAGCGAGACCCTCGCGCCGCTGCCGGCCAGCAACATCGACACCGGGCTGGGCCTGGAGCGCATGGCGGTCATCCAGCAGGGCGTCGAGACGATCTTCGAGACGGACTCGTTCGCGCCGCTGATGGCACTCGGCCGCGAGCTCGCCTCCAAGGATCCCGACGAGCGCGCGCTGCGGATCCTCGCCGACCACTCGCGCGCGATGACGTTCCTCATCGCCGACGGCGTGGTGCCCTCCAACGAGGACCGCGGCTACATCCTGCGGCGGATCATGCGCCGCGCGATCCAGCAGGGCCACCGGATCGGCATCGAGCCGGGCTTCATGCCGACCTACGCCGAGCAGGTCATCGAGATCATGGGCGCCGCCTACCCCGAGCTCGAGCGCGAGCGCGACGCGATCCGGCGCTGGGCGCGCTCGGAGGAGGAGGGCTTCGGGCGCACGCTCGAGCAGGGCACGAAGCTGCTCGAGGAGGTCATCGCGAGCTCCCGGAAATCCGACTCCCAGCCATCCCTGATCCCCGCCACCGACGCGTTCAAGCTGCACGACACGTTCGGCTTCCCGTTCGAGGTCACGCGCGAGCTGGCGCTCGAGCAGGGCCTGGAGGTCGACACGACGGGCTTCGACGCGCTCATGGAGGAGCAGCGCGCACGCGCGCGCGCAGGCGGCCGCGGCGCCGAGGCGACGGCGGGCGGCGACCTGCGCGAGCAGGCGCGCGAGCTCATCAAGGTCGCGGACTTCGTGACCGACTTCACCGGCTACGAGACGCTCGAGCAGCACACGACGGTCGGGACGCTCGCGGCCGACGCCGATCGGATGCTGGTCAAGCTCGCCGAGTCGCCGTTCTATGCCACCGGCGGCGGCCAGGTCGCCGATGCGGGCGTCATCGAGTGCGAGGGCGGCGACTGCCGCGCCCGCGTCACCGACGTCCTGCGCGTCGGCGACGACCAGGCCGTCGTCGTCGAGGTGCAGCAGGGCGAGCTGCATGCCGGCAAGCGCGTCGTCGCGCGCGTCGACCGCGCCGCGCGCACGGCGACCGCCGCGAACCACACCGCGACCCACCTGCTGCACGCCGCGCTGCGCGAGCGGATCGGCACGCACGTCCGCCAGGCCGGCTCCTACGTCGGGCCCGACAAGCTGCGCTTCGACTTCACGCACGGCGAGAAGATCGCCGAGCAGGACCTGCGCGCGATCGAGGATCGCGTGAACGAGTGGGTGCTCGCCAACGAACCGGTGCGGCCGATCACGACGACGCTCGACGAGGCGCGCGCGCTCGGCGCGATGGCACTCTTCGGCGAGAAGTACGGCGACATCGTTCGCATGGTCCAGATCGGCGGCGGCGAGTACTCGCGCGAGTTGTGCGGCGGCACGCACGTACGCTGCACCGCGGAGATCGGCGTCTTCAAGCTCACGGGCGAGGGCTCGAGCGCGGCCAACGTGCGCCGCATCGAGGCGATCACGGGTCCGGTCGCGGTCGCCGAGCTGCGCGGCACCGATGCGCTCGCGCGTGAGACCGCGTCGCTGCTGCGTATCGAGGTCGCGCGGCTTCCGGTCGCGGTCGCGGAGCTGCGCGAGCGCGCCAAGCAGGCGGCGAAGGCGTCATCCAACGGCGGTGGTGTCGACGCGGACGCGCTCGCAGCGCGCGCGTCGCACGTCGAGGGTGCGGACGTCGTCGCCGAGGTCGTCACGGCGGCCGGGGCGAAGGAGCTCATGGAGGCGGCCGATCGCGTGAAGGGCAAGCTCGGCGAGCAGTCGGCGACGGTGCTCGGCACGGCCGTCGACGGACGCGTGCATCTCGTCGCCGCGGTGACGCCGGCCCTCGTGAAGCGCGGCGTGAAGGCCGGTGCGGTCCTCAAGGCGGCCGCCGAGGTCGCCGGCGGTGGGGGAGGGGGCCGCGACACGATGGCCCAGGCCGGCGGCA
>JALZJA010000379.1 GCA_030860005.1 Actinomycetota bacterium | reverse complement strand
CGGAGCCTGCAGGTCGGCGACGGCGTGGCCGTGATCGCGGTGACCTCCGTCGCCGCGAACATGTCCACGATCCTTGCGGGCGTCGTCGTCTTCGGCGACCCGCTGGGAGATGACGTTCTGGTGGTGGGCGGGCGGATCACGGCGTTCCTACTCGTGCTCGTGGCCGCGGCATTGATGCCTGCCCCGGTGCGCGCGGGGGAGGCGTTGAAGGGGCCGGGCGCGGAGCGGCACGACCCCGCTCCCGGCCCAGCGTAACGTCGGCGCCCGCTCGCTAGAGGGCCGCGGTATCGCTGCCGATCCGGCCGCGGATGAGCTCGGCGATCTCGGTGGCATGTCGTGGCGCCAGCCCGCTGAATACGCCCGTCACCGAGGGCGTCGACAGCGCGAGGCGGACCCCGAACCACTTCCCCTTGAGTTCCACCGAGGAGACCTGCTCGTAGGGGAAGGAGAGCGTCCGCCGCACCGAAATGAAAAGTAGTCGCCGGTCGGTGGCCACGAGCACGCCGTCGTGGCCCGCGCTTATCCCCGGCGCCATGTCGATCACGTCCTCGGCCTCGTAAACGAGGTCGCTGAGCTGGTGGAGCAGGGCGCGGGTCTCCTGCACCGCGCGGCGGTCGGCTCGCGCTACCCCGAGGTCTTGGTCCGCCTGCTCGGTTTCGGCTCGAGCGGCCCCGCGGATCACGTCCACGTTGCGCGCGGCGAGCTCGATCTCCTCGGCCAGCCGGCGGATCCTTCGCTCGTCCTGGCGGGGGAAGACGATCTCGTGGCGCCACGTCGGCGCCTCGATCGTCAGGGTCATCTCGCGGCGCTGGGACCGGCCCTCCTTCGGTCGGGTCTCGATCCGGGCTCTCACCTCCGGCGTCAGGTCGTGGTTTCCGTCCGCCGTGCTCACCCGGTCGGCGTAGAGGATCACGTGGTGGCCGTAGGCAGCAAGCGGCTTCGCAGTCTTGGTCGCCCGCAATTGACGCTTGGCCAGCTCGATCGCTCGGTTGTGCGCCTTCTCGGCTTGCCGCAGCGCGCGCTGCGCGGCGGCGATCTCATCGTGCTCCTCCCGCAGCAGTTCCCGCAGCGGCTGGGCGGCGACCTCGATTGCATCCCGCTTGCTATCCGAAGCCGCCATGCGCTCGACACTAGACAACACCCGCAGTCCAGGCAACCCGCCAAAGACTCAAGCGACTGATCTTGCTGAGGTTGGCGCTCGATCGCGCCCTTCGCGAGCTCGTCGGCGAGCACGAGGAACTGCGTGAGCACCAGACGCAGCTCCGCGCGCTGCGCTCTGCAGGGGCCTCGCGCGCTGCGCATCCGTCAGGCGCTCGCGGCGCCTGCGCCGCAGCTGCTCCTCGTAGACGTCGCAGTACTCACGGCCCTCACCGTTGACGCGCTTGACGCGAGCGATCGTCGCGGTTGCGCCGAGGTCCAAGTGAGCGCTCGCGCTCAGCGCCCCTTGCGGCCCGACCCAACGCGGCTGGCCACCGACTTGGCCCCCTGCTTGACCGCCTCGCCGAGCGACTCCGCCGTCGAGGTCGCCGCCTTGCCGACGCCCTTCCCCGAGCGCTTCGCGTCGGCACCGCTCTTCTCCGCCGCCTTGCGCTTCTTCGTGGCTGCCCCCTTCTTCGCCGCCGCCTGTCGATCGGCCTTCGTCCGCTCCGCCATGCCGTTGCTCCTTCTGTCGTAGCCCTATCGCAAACGATCTTCCCACACCGCAGGGGCGCCGACCCACGCCCGATCCGGGCGAGTCGTCGTGCCGCTTGGCGCGGAGAGGCGCACTGTCGCCGGGCGCGTCGAAGACTGCTGGTCGTCGTCTCAACTGGTACGGGCGATGCGGTTACGATCGGGTTTGCCATGGAGCGCGAGATCCCCATCGACGCGGATCGTGAGCTTGACTTCCATCCCGGGATGGGCATGAGGTGGGAGGTGACGCAGAGCACCGACGAGACGTCCGGTGCGCTCTTCGAGTCGACGAACTGGATCGATCCACGGATGCCGGGACCGCCGCCTCATGTGCACCCGTCGTCGGAGGAGAGCTTCGAGGTCCTGGAGGGATCGCTCGACGTATGCATCGACGGCGAGTGCAGAACGCTCGGGCCGGGGGAGAGCGTGACCGTTCCGCCGGGCCAGGCCCATACCCTGCGCAACGCGAGCGACCAGCCCCTCACGACCATCACCCGGATCCGTCCGGCCGGGAGGTCGGAGGAGCTCTTCCGGAACATGCACCGGCTGATCGGCGAGGGCAAGCTGAAGCGCCTGCCGCCGAAGGAGCCCGGCTCGGCCATCTGCGGCGATGCTCTTCGACCGATGTTCCGACGAGATCCGCGTGATCGGACCGCTCCGAGGGGTCTTCAAGGCCCTGGCACTTACCGGGCGCGCGCTCCGCTTCAAACTCGACTGAGCGCGTCGCGGGATGTACGGGGCGGATTGCCTCAAGACTGCGGCCTCCGCTCTCCAGTCGAGGCAGCACGAGGTTGCATCGCGCGAAGAGGCGCACTCTCAAGAAGTTGCGTTTGGCTCGCCCAGGGCGCTCAACGGGACGGCCGGAGCCGCCGTCAAGAGGATTTCCCTAGTGCGATGACCCGTGGCATATGCTCGCTGCGTGGGGCAGACGGGGGTAGTTCTTTCGAATGAGATCGTCGCTCGCGTTGCGCTGGGTTCGGCGGGCGCGTCAGGGAACACGCTCGAGCGAGTGACCCTGCGCGACAGGCGAGAGCTGATCCGCAAGGAGATCTCTCCAGAGTGGGACTGGATCTCTCGGGCGACGAACGATGACGGTCGGGTCGTGTCCATGTGGGAGCGCGGGCTGTTCGAGCGCTTCCCGTCGACGATCGACCATGCGACCGTCGCGGCCGAACGCGCGGGCGACCGGTGGAGCGTCTTCATGCACGACGTCTCGGCGGCCCTGGTGTCCGCCGACCGCCGGCTCGATAGAGCCGAGCTACGACGCGTCCTGGCGGCGGTAGCCGACCTGCACCTCGCCTTCTGGGGAGAACGCTTTCCGGAGCTCTGCACGCTCGAGGACCGATATCGCCTGCTCTCGCCTCGGACTGCGCGGCGCGAGCAGGAGCGCGGCGAGCGGGTGGGGGACATCATCAACAGCTGCTGGGAGCTGTTCACCGAGCTCGTCCCGGACGACATCGCCACCGCGATCCTCGCGATCGCGAACCGCCCCGCTTTGCTGGCCGAGCAGCTTGACCGTTGCGAACAGACGCTCATCCACGGGGATGTGAGGCTGAACAACCTTGGTTTCTCCG
Organism: Actinomycetota bacterium; assembly: GCA_030860005.1. Lineage (GTDB taxonomy): Bacteria > Actinomycetota > Thermoleophilia > Solirubrobacterales > Solirubrobacteraceae > CADCVQ01. The sequence continues at coordinate 616 of JALZJA010000379.1, read as the reverse complement.
ATGATCGGGTCGTCCTCGTCGACTGGGGCGAACGGACGGGAAGCGCGCCGGCCGCCGTCGAACTCGCGTCGTTTCTCGTCTTTGACGCCAAGCGCTTCGACGTCTCGCGCGACGACGTGGTCTCGGACTTCCGCAGCCTCTACGGCGACCGCTTTGATGAGACGGCGCTGCAACTCGCGCTCATCGGGGGGTTCGTCCAGCTGGGATGCCACTTCACCTTGCCGATCGCGCTCGGCGGCGGAGATGAAGCGCGAGCTGCGGCGAGCGCCGAGCTGGAGTGGTGGACGCCCAAGGTGGCCTCGGCGCTCGAGTTATGGTCGCCGCTGTGAGCCGGGCTGCGCCGCGGCTTTGAGAGCAGCGACGCGCGCTGTCGGATCGCGCGCTTGCAGCACTCTGCGTGCGAACACTCGCCGGCTGCGGCGTCCAACGCCATCAACGCGTCAATGGCGGACGGACGCGTGAACGATTCACCGGACGAAACCGGCCGATCGCGCGAGCGCGAGGCCAGAGGAGACGCTCCGCGCCAGGATGGGTTCTTTGATGAGACGGGTGAACTTCGCTCAGATGCCGAAGAGCTTCTAGAGGGGGTCCTCCGTCAGGCCGCGAGCTCCTACGA
>JALZJA010000161.1 GCA_030860005.1 Actinomycetota bacterium | reverse complement strand
GCACGACCTGCGCGCGGCGGTCTACCGCCACCTGCAGCGCCTGTCGCTGGCGTTCTTCACGCGCACGCGCACCGGCGAGGTCCAGTCGCGGATCGCCAACGACATCGGCGGCGTGCAGAACGTCGTGACGAGCACGGCGACGTCCATCGTCTCCAACGTCACGACCGTGCTTGCGACGGTCGCCGCGATGGTGCTGCTCGACTGGCGCCTGGCGGTCTTCAGCCTCGCGCTCTTGCCGTTCTTCGTGTGGATCACGCGCCGCGTCGGCAACGAGCGCAAGAAGATCACGAGCCAGCGCCAGGGCCGAATGACGGACATGAGCGCGCTCGTCGAGGAGTCGCTGTCGGTGTCCGGCGTGCTGCTCGGCAAGACGATGGGCCGCTCCGGCGAGCTCGCCGCGCGCTTCACCTCCGAATCGGCCGAGCTTGCGAACCTCGAGGTGCAGGCGCGCATGGCCGGCCGCTGGCGCATGGCGATGGTGAACATGAGCTTTGCGGTCATGCCCGCGCTCGTGTACCTGTTCGCCGGCCTGACCATGGCCAGCGGATCACCGGCGATCACGATCGGCACGCTCGTCGCGTTCACGACGCTGCAGACGCGGCTGTTCTTCCGATCGGGTCGCTGCTGAACGTCGGCATCGACATCCAGACGTCGCGCGCGCTGTTCGATCGCATCTTCGAGTACCTCGACCTTCCCGTCGAGATCACCGAGCGCCGGCGCCGTCGACCTGGATCCGGACCAGGTGCGCGGCAGGTGCGCTTCGAGAACGTCTCGTTCCGCTACGAGAAGGACGGAGCGCCGACCCTCCAGGGCGTGGACCTCGTCGTCGCCATCGACGGCGTCGACGTGCGCGAGCTGTCGTTCGAGTCGCGCGCGCGGACGGTCGGCCTCGTCTCGCAGGAGACCTACCTCTTTCACGCGTCGATCGCGGAGAACCTGCGCTTCGCTCGCCCGGACGCGACCGACGCCGAGCTCGTCGCCGCCGCGCGCGCGGCGCGCATCCACGACCTCGTCGAGTCGCTGTCCGACGGCTACGACACCGTCGTCGGCGAGCGCGGCTACCGCTTCTCGGGCGGTGAGAAGCAGCGCATCGCGATCGCGCGCACGATCCTGCGAAACCCGCCCGTGCTCGTGCTCGACGAGGCCACGAGCGCGCTGGACTCACAGACCGAGCGCGCCGTGCAGGAGGCACTCGACCGGCTCGCCGAGGGCCGCACGACGATCGCGATAGCGCATCGCGTGTCGACGGTTCGCGATGCCGACGAGATCGTCGTGCTCGACCATGGCGCCATCGCCGAGCGCGGGACACACGACGAACTGCTCGAGGCCGGCGGGCGTCATACGCGGCTCGTCACCGGCTTCGACGCCGCGCCGCCGCCGTTGGATCCCGAGTTCGCCTCCTAGAAGCGCAGCACGGCGGCGATGTGACCGATGCGGTCGAGCTCCTCGGACTCGAAGCGGACGGGGAGGACCTCTGCCGACTGGGCCACGGCCGCCTCGATCGCCCGCTCGAGGTCAGCGTTCGGCGGCGAGTGGCGCTCGTCGTAGAGCAGGATCTCGACGCGGCGCTGGACGAGCATGTCGCGCACGGCGAGGACGCCCGCGACGGCGCGCTCTCCCCGAGCGAGGCCGGCCTGAAGGCGCTCGAGGGATTCGCGCTCGTGCCGGCGCTCATCCAGCTCGAACGCCGGCCACGCGGCCTTGCGGACCTCGTCGGGAGTCGCGCTGGAGATGTCGACGTCGACGCGCCCGGCGAGCTTCTCGCGTGCGGGGTTGCTCATCCGATCCTCGAATCGGGCGACCCCCTCTTTCGTGCCCCCGACGAGCACGCGCCCATGCGTGCCGGTCTTGAGCTGCTCGTCGAGCTCGGAGGCGACGTGCTTGAGATGCTTTTCGACGTCGTCCTCGACGCTGCGCTCGTGCTGGATATCGCCCGCCTGCTCGTGGTGCGCGGGGAGGCTGTCCTTGATGCGCTCGATCTCCTTCATGTGATCGGTATTGCCGTGCAGGAAGCGCGCGTCGCGGGCGCTGACGAGCACGATCAGCCAGTCGCGGCGATCGGCCGCTCCGATGAGCGGCGTGATGTACGGCGAGTCGTCGATAACCGTCCGCGTCGGGATCGGACGGGGCAGCAGGAACGGCTCGAAGAACTCGGCGCCGGTCGCGGAGAAGACCGCCACCGCGCGCCCGCGCTTTGGCGAGAAGTCGTCGAAGAACGCCTGCGCGCGCTTGAGGTCGGCGCGCAGCGAGGCGCGCCCGTCGTGATCGGTGTCGTAGTCCTCGACCTGTTTATGCGCGGTGTCGATCAGCGAGGTGATTGCCGAGCGGCGCGCGGACTGCGTGTCGAACTGGCTCGGATCCAGGTCGAGGTACAGGCTCAGCACCGGCACCTCGGGGCGCAGCTCGGCGAGATCACGAAGCCTGCTGTGAATCGATCTCGAAGCATCGATGTACCCGGCTTCCATCCGGACCTCCTTAGATCGGCGCTGCCAGACTGCAAGGCCTATGGAGTACCCACAGCTCGCCTGGTACATAGGTGGGCCGATCCTCGGCCTCTGCGTCGTCGCGATGCGCTGGCTGCTCAACGAGCGCCTCGGCCTCACGGGCGCCTGGTCGGCCGTCATCGAGCGCGCGACTGAGCGCAGCCCGCGGCTGGGCACGCGCGGCTGGCTGCTGATCGGGCTCGTCGTCGGCGCCGTCGGGTTCTCCCTGATCGAGGGCGGTCCCAGCTTTCACGGCTACGGCTGGATGACCGACACGTTCAGCGGGACGAGCGGCACGATCGTCATCGGCGCGATCCTCGTCGCGTGCGGCGTGCTGATCGGATTCGGCGCCAAGACGGCGGGCGGCTGCACGTCGGGCAACGGACTGAGCGGCAACGCGCAGCTCTCGCCGGCGAGCCTCGTGGCGACGGGGACCTTCTTCGCCACCGCGATCGTCGTCAGCTTCGTCATCGAGTGGCTGATCTGATGAACGCGCGCGCCGTGGCAGCGGCCGGCGTCGGGGTCGTGTTCGGCGTCGTGCTGACGTGGTCGGGCATGAGCAATCCAGACGTCCTGCGCGCGGGGCTGCTGTTCGAGAGCTCCTACCTCCTGCTGTTCTTCGGCGCCGCGGTGACGACGGCGTTCGTGGGGCTGCGGCTCCTGCGCCGGGCGCAGACACATGCGCTGATCACGCACGAGCCGATCGCGTGGGCGCCCGTGCAGCCGCAACGAC
>JALZJA010000295.1 GCA_030860005.1 Actinomycetota bacterium | reverse complement strand
GGCGAGCGCCGCGCGGCCCAGATCGCCCGCCGACGGGTAGCGGTCGCCTGGCGCCTTGGCGAGCGCGCGGGCGATCACGCGGTCAAACGGCTTCTCCACCCCCGCCGCGGACGGTCGCGGGGGCCGGTCGTGCAGGTGGGCGAGCAGCGTCGCGGGCACGGTCCCGCGCGGGAACGGCGGCTTGCCCGTCAGCGCCGCGAACAGCACGCAGCCCAGCGAGTAGACGTCCGAGCGCGCATGGACGGGCTCGCCGTGGAGCTGCTCGGGCGAGGCGAAGTCGATCGTCCCGATCCACTGCCCGCTCTCGGTGATCGGCGTGGCTTGGTCGAAGGCCCGCATCAGCCCGAAGTCGCTGAGGTAGGCGTGCTCGTCGGCGCCGCTACCGGTCAGCAGCACGTTGCCGGGCTTGACGTCGCGGTGCACGAGGCCGGCCTCGTGGGCGGCGTCGAGCGCCGAGGCGACCTGCGCGACGATCGCCGCGGCGCGCGCGCCCTCCAAGCGGCCCTGGCGCTTGATCAGCGCGTGCAGGTCGCTGCCGGGCACGTAGCGCATGACGATGTACAGCTCGCCGTCCTCCTCGCCCGCGCCGTGGACGGGAACGACGTTCGGATGGTCGATCGCCGCCGCCATCCGCGACTCGCGCTGGAAGCGCTCGCGAAAGTCCTGGTCAGAAGCGCGGTCCGCCGCGATGACCTTCAGCGCGACCGGTCGCCCGAGGTCGAGCTGCAGCGCCCGGTAGACGACGGCCATGCCACCGCGGCCGACGACGGCCTCGATGCGGCAGCCCGCGAACACATCGCCTGGGGAGAGCTCGGGCACCGACGCATTCTGATCGGTCCTGCGAGCTGCGCAAGCCCGATGCCCTACATGATGCCCTACACTGACACCCCCAGTGCGCAAGACCAGCGTCTACCTCGATGAGCAGCAGGCCGCGCGCCTCGCACGCATCGCACACGAAGAAGGCCGCTCCCAAGCCGAGATCCTTCGCGCTGCGCTCGTCGCCTATCAGCCCGCGCCCTCACAGGACCGCGACTTCGCGCTCGCTGTCGGCTTCACGCGCATCGACGACGACCCACGGCCGATCTCGCAGATCCCCGAGCGAGAGCTGTTGGAGGGTTTCGGCGCGTGACGCTGCTTATCGACGCGGCGCCACTCGTCGCCCTTGCCGACCCCGGCGATCCCCAGCGCGAAGCGATTCTCGGCACGCTTGCCGAAGAACCGGGGCCGCTCGTTATCCCCGCCCCGACGACCGCCGAGATTGACTACGTGCTCGGCCGGCGCTTCGGCCCCGCCTCGCGCCGGGCGTTCCTCACCGACCTCGCGGTCGGGCGCTTCACTGTCGCCAACCTCGAGCGCGAGGACTACGCCACGATCGTCGATCTCGAGGCTCGGTACGCCGACCTCGATCTGGGTCTCGCCGACTGCGCGCTCGTCACCCTCGCGCACCGCCACCAGACGACTCGGCTACTCACCTTCGACGAACGGCATTTCCGTACGGTGACGCCGCCCAGCGGTGACGCCTACGTGATCCTGCCCGCAGACGCCTGAGGCGTGAGCAAGCAGCTGTTGCACTGTTTTGGCTGCGACGCCGGCGGCGACGTGTTCACGCTCGTGCACGCCAAGGAGGGACTTGACTTTCGCGCCGCCCTGAAGCTGCTCGGCCGCGCCGCGACGTTCTACGCCACGCACCTGGGCTCGGGCACCCGCGAGGCGCGGGGCATCGCGGGTCGGAGCGCAAGCTGGGTCGGCGTTCGAGTACCGGCACTGAACGGTTACGCAAACCTCGTGTTCCAGGCCGTTTCCAGCATGGGCGCCGCGGGTTTCGAACCTGCGACCTCTCTCGTGCGAAGCCAAGACCGACCGGCGCTCGTCGACGGCGTGGAATGCCTACGTCAGTCCGCCATTGGTTCCGTGCCTTTGTTGAGTGGCGACAGGTACTCGTCATACACGTAGAGCTTCCCGCGCTGGCGACCCGTCGCCTCGCGGAGAATCCCCGCGGCCTCAACCCGTCCGATCGCGTTGTAGACGGGAGGATCCGTGAGACCTAGCAGTCGAGCCGTCGCAGCTGGCCGGAGCACGGCA
>JALZJA010000294.1 GCA_030860005.1 Actinomycetota bacterium | reverse complement strand
ACAGGCGCCGACGCGTGAGCCGGCTGACGCCGGCGCCGGCGGCCTTTGGGCTCAGGCCGCGCGCCGCTGAGCTTCGGCCAGCGCCACGAACACGTGGTCGTCGCGGATCTCGACCGCGTGCGCCGTCACGCCCTCACCCGTGGTGAGCGGCGCGCCGGTCGCGAGGTCGAAGCGGCGGTCGTGCAGCGGGCAGATGACGGCGCGGTCGCAGACGATCCCGTCGGCGAGCGGACCGCCGAGATGCGGGCAGATGGCATCGAGCGCGTACCACGCGCTCGGCGTGCGAAACAGCGCGATGCGGCGGCCGGCGAGCGTCAGGGAACGCCCCTCGCCGAGCGGCACGTCGTCGACGTGGCAGGCGTAGGTCATCGCTCGCCGCCCGCCGGTGGACCGACGAGCGCCGGTTCGCCCGGGGCCGGTCCGGGGTCGTCCAGGTCGGAGAACTGGCGCGGGTGGTACGGATCGTCGCGCTCCAGCCACGGGTCCTGCGTCGCGGCCTTGGCGATGCGCAGACGCTCGCGCAGCGCCGCGCCCGTCTGCTCGCCGAGCACGATCTCGCGCACCTTCTCCAGCCCCACCCGCGGGATGAAGTCGTACGTGCGCTCCTTGTACTCCGCGTTCTCGCGGTAGTACTGCAGGAACGTCGTCGCGACGCGCAGCGCCTCGGCGCGCGTCTGCACGGTCGCGATGATGTCCGCCTCGCGCACGTTGCCGCCGGCGGCGCCGCCCGCGCGCACCTGCCAGCCGCCCTCGACGGCGACGCAGCCGATGTCCTTCACCGTCGCCTCGGCGCAGTTGCGCGGGCAGCCCGACACGCCGGACTTCACCTTGTGCGGTGTGTGCAGGCCTTCCCACAGCTTCTCCATCTCGATGCCCAGGCCGATCGCGTCGCCGAGGCCGAAGCGGCAGAAGTCGGTCCCGACGCACGTCTTCACCGTGCGCACGGCCTTCGAATACGCGTGGCCTGAGGGCATGCCGAGCTCGCGCCAGATGTCGGGCAGGTCCTGCTTGCGCACCCCGAGCAGATCGAGGCGCTGGCCGCCGGTGACCTTCACGAGCGGTACCTCGTACTTGTCGGCGACATCGGCGATCCGGCGCAGCTCGTCGGGCGTCGTGACGCCGCCGTACATCCGCGGCACGACGGAGAACGTGCCGTCGCGCTGGATGTTCGCGTGCACGCGATCGTTGATGAAGCGCGCGTCGCGCTCCTCGCGGTGGCTGTTGGCGCAGACCTCGGAGACGAGGTACGCGAGCGCCGGCTTGCAGACGCCGCACTCGCGCCCCGTGCCGCACGCCGCCGCGACCTCGCTGACGGACTCCATGCCGTCCTCGCGGATGCGCGTCGCGAGCTGCTCGCGCGTCTGCTTGCGACACGGACACAGGTACGCCGGCTCGTCGCTCAACCCGCCGGTCGCCGCCGCGACGATCTCGGTGACGGCCGGCCGGCACGAACCGCAGCCCGTGCCCGCGCGCGTGACCGCCATGACCTCGCGCGGCGTCGCGCAGCCGCCTACGGTCACCGCCTCGACGAGCGCGCCCTTGCAGATGCCGTTGCAGTCGCAGATCTGTGCGGTGTCCGGTAGGTCGGCCGGACCGGCGAGCGACGCGTCGGAGAGGGTCTTGAGCAGGTCGTCGACGGGCTCGCCGGCGCGCACGGCGGCGACGAGCGACTCGGCGCCGCGGGTGTCGCCCAGCAGGACGGTCCCGATGATGCGCCCGTCGCGGACCGTGAGCTTGCGGTACACGCCGCTCGCGGCGTCGGTGACGACCGCCTCGTGATCGCCGACGGCCTCGCCGGCGCAGACGAGGTCGATGCCGGCGACCTTGAGCTTCGCGCTCATGACGGAGCCCAGGTAGGCGCCGTCCTGGCCAAGCAGCGTCGCCGCGGCGACCCGCGCCTGGTCGTGGATCGGCGCGACGAGGCCGTAGACGATCCCGCGATGCTGGGCGCACTCGCCGACCGCGAGCACTCCCGGCGCGCTCGTGCGCATCGCGTCGTCGACGATGATGCCGCGGTCGCAGACCAGGCCGATCTCGCGCGCCAGCGACGCCTCGGGGCGGATGCCGATCGAGACGACGACGAGGTCGGCCGCGAGCTCCTCGCCCGACGTGAAGCGCAGCCCGTGGGCGTAGTCGGGGCCGATGATCTGCTGCGTCGCGCGCTCGAGCTCGACGTCGATGTCCAGGCCGGCGAGCGCCGGCCCCAGCAGCGCCGATGCGCCCGCGTCGAGCTGGCGCTCCATCAGCCGGTCGACGAGATGCACGACCGTGACCGCGCAGCCCTGCGCCGCGATGCCGCGCGCGGCCTCGAGACCGAGCAGGCCGCCGCCGATGACGGCCGCGCGCTGCGCGCCGCCGGACGCCGCGCAGCGAATCGCCTCGCAGTCCTCGGGCCCGCGGAACGGGTACACGTGCTCGAGGTCGATCCCGGGGATAGGCGGCATGAGCGGCTGCGACCCGGTCGCCAGCACGAGCTGGCCGTAGCTGAGCTCCTCGAGGTCATCCAGGCCGAGGACGCCGCGCTCGGTGTCGACCCACGTGACCGTCCGGCCGACGAGCAGCTCGACGTGATGGTCGGCGTACCACTCCGCCGGGCGCAGCTGCAGCGTCTGCGGGTCCTCGCCCGAGACGAGGATCTCCGACAGCCGGACGCGGTCGTAGGGCGCGCCGGGCTCGCCGCAGACGAGCGTGATCGGGACGTCCGGGTCGCGATCGCGCACCGCCTCGCAGACCGCCTGGCCGGCGATCCCGCCGCCGACGATGACGATATGAGCGCTCATGCCGCGCTCATATCGATGCGTGGGCGAGGCTCGGCACCCGATCGGTGGCAAAGCTCTTGCGCAGGTAGAAGAACCACGTCATCGCGGCGAAGACGACGTAGGAGAAGAGGAACACGTACAGGGCCGGGATCGACCAGTCCGCCATGGACTGCGCGACGGCGATCTTCTCGGCCGGCGTGGCGGCCGCCTTCACCGCGGCCGAGACGCCGAGGCTCGCCTCGCGGAAGACGACCTGGATGAGAAAGCCGCCGAAGGCGCCGATCGCGCCGGCGATGCCGATCACCGCGGCGGCCCGGTGCTTGAACTCGAGCGCCGTCTTCTTCCGCTCCACGCCCCTCTCGTCGGCTTCCTTGCGGCCGAGCTCGGCGAAGATCGACGGGATCATCCGGTAGGTCGATCCGTTGCCCATCCCGGCCAGCAGGAAGATCGCCATGAACGAGGCGAAGAAGATCTCGAAGCTGTGCTCGTTGACGCCGACGATCGCCGTCACGGTGAACAGCGCCTCCCCGAGGAAGACGGCCAGCGTCACCCTCGCGCCGCCCTTGCGGTCCGACAGCCAGCCGCCGAGGGGACGCGCGACCGAGCCGATCAGCGCGCCCACGAAGCCCAGGCCGGCGAGGTACGTCGCGATGAACGGATGCGCCCCCAGGAACTCCGGGAACGTGTTCTTGATGACGAGCGGCAGCGCGAAGGCGTAGCCGATGAAGGAGCCGAACGTGCCGATGTAGAGCGCCGACATGACCCACGTCTGGCCGTGTCCCAGCGATCTCGTGTACGAGCGCGTGTCGGCCTTCGCGTCGGTGATGCTGTCCATGTAGCGCCAGGCGAGGAACGCGGCGACGACGATGAACGGAAGCCACACGAGGCCCGCGTAGGCGAGGTTCACCTCGTGGACGGGCAGCTTCACGGCCGCCGCCGGCACGCCGATGATGATCACGAGCGGAACGAGCAGCTGGGCGATCGCGACCCCGATGTTGCCTCCGGCGGCGTTGAGTCCGAGGGCGGCGCCCTTGTGGCGGTCGGGATAGAAGAACGAGATGTTGGCCATCGAGGAGGAGAAGTTGCCGCCGCCGAAGCCGGCCGTCGCCGCGCACAGCGCGAGCACCCACATCTGCGTGCTGTGGCTTTGGTCAAGCAGCCAGCCGCTTGGCACGAGGAAGGCGAGCAGCAGCACCGGAATCAGCAGCAGCGTGGCGCTGACCGTCGTCCATGCCCGCCCGCCGAACCTCGGCACCGCGAACGTGTAGGGGATGCGCAGCGTCGAGCCCACGAGGTTCGGCAGCGCGATCAGCATGAACTGCTCGGACAGCGACAGCGTGAAGCCCGCGTTGGCGAGGTTGATGACGACGATCGTCCACAGCACCCAGACGCTGAAGCCGAGGTTCTCGGCGAAGATCGAGATGATCAGGTTCTTCTTGGCGATCTTCTTGCCGCTGGTCTCCCAGAACTGCTCGTCCTCGGGGTCCCAGTCATCGATCCAGCGCCCTCTGGAAGGGCTGGCGCTGGTGGGCTCTGCCGTCGTGCTCATGTGACCTCCGGAAGGCGTGGGCGTCCTCTATGACCCTTCCAGGGCGCCGTTTCGGCCCCGTGTGCGCAATGTGTCCAGCGGATGACGCGCGCTTTGCGGTCAGGTGTCGGGCGGCTTGCCGGAGGGTTGCGCCGGGTAGGATGCTCTGCCATGAGCGGGAGGGTGATGACGATCAGCGCGGCGGTTGTCGCGGTCGTGTTGGTGCTGTTCGTCGGCCTCGTGTTCGCGATCGACGCGTCGCGCGACGACCGCATCGCCGACGGCATCCGGGTCGGCAACGTCGACGTCGGCGGCCTCGATACCGGCGAGGCCCGCAAGCGGGTGCAGCGCGAGCTGGCCGACAGCGTTCGCCGCCCGGTGAACCTCACCTACCGCTCCGAGCGCTTTGTCCTGCGTCCCGAGGTGGCGCAGGCGCGCCTCGACGTCGGCGGCACCGTCGAGGCCGCTCGCCGCAAGGGTCGCGAGGGCTCGAACGCGTTCAGCCGCTTCTTCGGTGGCGGCGACGTGGATGCGACCATCGCGCCGAAGATCGCGTACTCCCGCGGCAACGTGCAGGCGTTCGTCGACCGCATCGTCAAGCGCGTGGACGATCCCGCGCGCGATGCCGACATCGACATCCGCGACGGCAAGCTCCGCCGCCAGAAGGCCCGCAACGGCGTGACCGTCAAGCGCGGTGAGCTCATGGCGTCGTTGGTCAAGCGGATGACCGGCGCCGCGGCGCGGGGCGCCCTCGAGGTGCCGGTCACGGTCACCGAGCGGCCGGACGAAACGCTCGCCGACATCGCCAAGCGCTATCCGACCGTCATCGGGGTCGACCGCGACGCCAAGGTGCTGCGCCTCTACAAGCGGCTGCGCCTCGTGCAGCGCTACGAGATCGCCGTCGGCCAGGGCGGTTTCGATACGGCGGCCGGGCGCTACAAGATCGTGGAGAAGACCGTCGACCCGCCGTGGCACGCGCCCAACAAGGAGTGGGCGGGAGATCTCGCAGGCCAGACGATCCCGCCCGGCGATCCGCAGAACCCGCTGGAGGCGCGATGGATGGGCTTCCACGACGGGCAGGGAATCCATGGCACGAAGGACATCGCGTCGCTCGGCACGGCGGCCTCGCACGGCTGCATCCGCATGTCCGTCCCGGCCGTCAAGGAGCTCTTCGGCAAGGTGAAGGTCGGGACGCCGGTGTTCTTGCAGTAGATCTCGCTCAGGCCGCGACGTTCGCGGCGTCGAGCAGCTGCTGAACATCCGCCGAGCACCCGCCACAACCGGTCGTCGCGCGCGTGCGCAGCCCGACCTGCGCGACCGTGCGCAGGCCGTCGCGGCGGATCGCCGCCTGCACCTCGCCGACGGTGACGACGTTGCATGCGCACAGCGTCGCGGCAGGGTCGGCTGGGCGCGGCTCCGCGGGCGCTGTCCCGGGCGTGAGCAGGTCGGCCGGCACCAGGGCACCGCTGCGCAAGAGCTCGGTGAGGCGCCGCGCGGCGCTCGCG
>JALZJA010000285.1 GCA_030860005.1 Actinomycetota bacterium | reverse complement strand
CGCGAGCGCGAAGTTCACGGCGAGGCCGGCAAGCGTCAGCAGCCCCAGCATCACGACGACGAGCAGCCCGAGCTGGTACCCGGCCTGGGTCTGCAGCTCGATCGGCACGCGGTCGCTGCTCAGCGTGTCCCGGGACAGCGCCCAGGCCGCCATGAGCGCTCCGCCGCTGCCGCCGACGAGCAGCACCGCCGCGCCGCGCAGCCGCAGCGGGACGGTCGCCAGCCAGAAGGCGACACCCACGACGGCGGCGGCCAGCGCACCGCGCGAATAGGCGAGCATGATCGTCAGCACGAGCAGCCCGACCGCGGGGTAGGCGAGCGCGTTCCATGCCTGGTGCCCCGAGCGCCTCGCGCCGATCCACAGGCAGCCCGGGATGCCCAGGGCGGCCATGAGCCCGACGCTGTTCCAGTACCCGAACGGCTCCCGCAGGCGGGCGTACGTCTCGCTTGGGTTCAGCGTCGCCGGCAGCACCTTCGTCAGGACGGCGTACGCGCTGATGACGACGCAGCTCAGCGTGATCGCGCCCAGCACGGTGCTCCAGCGGGCCGGGGCGGCGTGCGCGAGCGCCGCCGCTGCCGCGAACACGGCGGCGTAGGTCAGCGTGCGGTTGGCCTCCACCCACGCGGCGGAGGGATTGGCGGCCCAGGTCACCGACAGCGCCGTCAGCGCGGCGAGCGCGACGAACAGCGCAACGGGCACGATGCCCCAGGTGCGCTCGCGCCGCGGTGCGAGCACCACGGCGCCGCTGAGGGCGAGACCGCCGCCGAGCAGCAGCGCCATCTCGACGGGAGTCGTGCGGCCGATCGACAAGCCGCCGTCGGCGACGAACGCGATCGCGCACAAGATCGCCGCGAGACCGACCGTGATGAGCCCGTGCAGACCGGGCCGCGGGACGCTCAGCGCGCCGGCACGCGGCTCGTCAAGCGCGGCGGGCAAGGACAAGGGCCCGGATCCGGATCGCGGCGAGCGCGAGCGCGCCCGCCAGCACGAGCGCGAGCAGGATGAGCAGCGGCGCCGGAAGGTCGCTTGCGCTGCCGATGCCCGGCTTCACGGCGGCGCCTTGGACGTTCACGGGTGTCAGCGCGGATTTGCGGCCGGTCTCGACGGCCGCCCGCTCGTCCGTGGTCGCCGAATCCAGCTGCTTGGCGGCCGGTGGGTTGCCGAACCCGCCGCCGGTGCCTCCTGCCGGCGCTCCGCCGCCGCTCCGCCCGCCGCCGGCATTCGTCGTGTCGTTTCGCCGGGCGCGGGCGTCGCGCGAGGCCTTCAGCTGCGCGCGCTTGATGACGTCGAGGCAGTTGCCGTACTGGTCGGAGTCGGACGAGAGCTGGGCGAGCGCGTCCTTGTACTCCTTCTGCGTGTAGGCCTTCGAGAGGACCTCGTCGTCCGTGCAATCGCGGATGACGTCCTGTCCCGATGCGAGCGCGGTCGACGCTCCGATCGCGAGCGCCAGCAGCGCCGCGAACGCGATGAGCGAGGATCGGAGCAAGCGCGTCACGGTAGCGAGGCGAGGGCGCCGGCGAACCCGGCCGCCCATGCGTCGTAGGTGTAGGCGGCGACATCGCGGCGCGCGTTGTCGCCGAGCCGGGCTCGCAGCTCGACGTCGTCGCGCAGGCGCGCCAGCGCGGCCGCGAGCGCCGTGGGATCGCCCGCGGGGACGACGAGCCCGTTGCGCTCATGGCGCACGAGGCCGCCGGCCACGGCGCCGACCTCATCGCTGGCGATGACGGGAGTTGACTGGTTCATGGCTTCGTTTGCGACGAGCCCCCACGGCTCGCGGAAGCTGCGCGTGCGCAGCGACGGTATGACGCAAACGTCGGCGGCCGCCAGGAAGTTGCGGATCTGCTCGGGAGGCTGCGGGCTGACAAAGGCCACCGCGCCGCCGGCGGGGCACCGGGGGGGCCCGGATCCCACACCGACGAGGACGAGCGCGGCGGCTGATGCTCTCAAGCCCGACGAACGCCAGGCATCGAGAAGCACCCTTGATCCTTTTTCCCGGCTCGCGCGCCCCAGAAACAGCACGGAGAAATCGGCGGGAGCCGCAGCGACCGGGTTGCGCTGCGGCGCCGGCGCGCTCCAGAACGCGTTGTCGACGGCCTGCGGCGCGACGTGGATGTTGCTCGCCCCGCGCGCCTTGGCGAACGCCGCCACGTGCGGACCGTAGGCGACGACCGCGTCGGCGCCGCGGTACAGCGCGATCATCAGCGGCGCGCCCGCGAGGAGATGGGCCGCGGTGCGCGGATGGGCCCACAGCGCGCTCCACAGG
>JALZJA010000256.1 GCA_030860005.1 Actinomycetota bacterium | reverse complement strand
CGCCGGACTCCTCCAGCGCGGCCCGCGCCCGCGGCGTGGCCACGAGCACGCGCGCGCGGCGCGCCTCGCGCACGGCGCCGGCATCCCCGCCGGTGAAGTAGATGCCGTCGAGCTCGCCGAGCGACTGCCACGGCAACGAGTCCGTGCGCACGGGCACGATCCGCTCGCCGAGGACCGTGATCGTGCGCTCGCCGTCCGCATCGAGGAACGTGAACGTGCGGCGCTGGGCAGCCGGCCGGCCCGCCGCGTGCAGCGTCACGCCGTGGTGCTCGCGCAGCCGCTCGCCCGCCTGCTGCGCGGCGCCGTCGTCGCCGAGCGCCGTCAGGAAGGTCGCGGCGCCCGCGAGCTTTCGTAGCTGCACGGCGGCGACCGCGCCGCCGCCCGCCGCATCGCAGAACACCCCCTCGGCGTGCACGATCTCCCCGGGTCGCGGCACCGCCTGCACGCACGCGAACTGCACCCACTCGACGTGACCGACGACGCCGACGCCGACCTCGCCGCCCATCGCCACGCTACCCGCCGACGCTTCCGCCGCGGCCGCCCTCGCGCACCTGCGGGAAGCGCAGGTTCAGGCCGCCGAACGGGATCGGTCCCTGCTCCTTGCAGCCCGGCGTATCCGTCGGCGGCTTCTCGCCGCTGCGCCGGCAGTCGAAGCTCGGCAGCACGAGCGTGCCCGGATCCCGCTTCGCGTTCGGCCGCAGGTAGGCGTTTCCGCGGTTGTCGCGCGTGCGCGTCAGCGCCGGCAGCGACTGCGAGCCGAGCATGATGACCTGCGGCAGCACGTGCCCGTTGCTCTTGCTGCCGGGCAGCGTCGAGCGCACGCCCGCAAGCGCCGAGGGCGCGATGTCGAAGAAGTCCGACACCTTCATCTGGTTGAGCTCGAGATAGCGCAGGAGCGGGTTGAGCTGCTGGAGGAACGGTCCCGTCGCCTCGAGCGTCGGGTCCAGTCCGCGCAGCACGCGCGACAGCGCGGGCAGGCCCTTGTCGCCGGCGGAGATGAGCGGGCCGAGGTTCCTGAACAGGTCCTCGAGCTCGGGCGACAGCCGGCGCAGCGACGCCATCGTCGGCTGGAGGTCGTCGAGCACCGGCTCGAGGTCGCGGATGAGCGGCTCGGTGTCGATCGAGAAGGTTCGCAGCCGCGCGAGCGTGGCCTTCGTCTCGTCGAGGAATGTCGGGAGGATGCGGATCGACTGCGCCAGCGAGTCGCTGCGCGCGCCGAGCTCGGTGAAGAGCTCCGAGTTGCTCGAGATCAGCGTCGCGAGCGCGCCATCGTCGCGCGTGACCTGCTCGAAGGTACGGCCCGTGTTCCTCACGAGGTTCTTCAGCGCGGCGCGGCGCTTGTCGAGCACGTCGACGACGCCCTGGGCGTCCTCGGCGAACACGCCGAGGTTGCCGAGCGCGTCGTTGAGGTCGCGCCCGCGCCCGGCGGCGGCCTGCGCGACGCTCGCCTGCCACTCTGCGAACGCCTTGCGCGTCGGCTCGTCGAAGATCTCCAGCAGCTCGTCGAACTCGACCGCCCGCGCCACCTGCCCGTCGCCGAGGCGCCCGTTCTCCTTGACGTAGCCGGCGCTCGTGCTGCCGGTCGTCAGCTCGACGTACGTCTCGCCGATGAGCGTCTTGGAGCGCAGGATCGCGCGCGCGTCGGAGCGCAGCGGCGCGTAGGAGTCCTTCAGCTCGATCGTCGCGAGCGTGCGGTTGCCGCCCGGCGCGAGCTGCTTTGCGACGACCTTGCCGACCGACACGCCGGCGACGCGCACGTCGGCCTGCTCGGCGAGCGTTGTCGCGTCGGTGAAGGAGACCTTCACCTCATAGCCCTTGGGCTGCAGTGGGATGGGGCCGCCGAAGGCCTTCCACAAGAACAGCAGCAGCCCGAAGCACACGAGCGAGAACGCGCTGATGACGAGCAGCCGGCCGAGTGTCGGGGCGGAGGTGTTCATTTCTTCTGCTTGGCCTTGCCGGTGGTGGCCCTGATCGCCTTCGACACGTCGACCGAGCGCGTCGTCGGGTTCTCGCAGGCTGCCGCGAGCACCGGCGCCAGGCCGAGCGCGAACTCGGCGAGCGGGCTGTCGTTGACGAGGCTCGTCAGCGTCGCGCACGTTCCCGTGAGGAAGATCGGTCGCATCGGGCCGTTGGCGTCCTCGATGCTCTGGAGGTTCGCCGTCTGGTGCGTCAGCCACGCCAGCCAGAACAGGTAGCCCTCCTCGCGCCCGGTCTTGGTGGGTGCCTCGCGGCCGTTGGGGTTGTGGCCGAGCATGTTCACGAAGTGGTTGAGCACGTTCGCGTCGCGATTGAGCTCGGGGAGCGTCGTCGCGAGGCCGCGCGCGGCCGGCGCCAGGTCGCGCGCCAGCGGCCGGGCCGTGCGCACGAACGGGCGGATCTTCCTGCGCACGATCGGCGTGGCCTCGCGCGCGAACGGCCCGAGCGAGTCGTTGACGGTCTCGAGCTCTCGCACCGCGGGGACGAGCGCGCGCGTCGTCGGGCCGAGCTGGTCGGCGAACGGGCCGACCGCGCGCAGCGTCGAGGTCGCCTGCTGGAGCGTCGGCGCCAGCTCGCCGACGCCGTCGCGCAGGTTGGTCTGCTCGGAGGCGAAGGCGCGCATCGTCGTCGCGGCCTCCTCGACGACCTGCGACAGGTCCTCGGGCTTGGAGGCGAGCGTGCGGTTGAGCTTGGCCAGCGAGGTCACGAGGCGCCGCAGCGCGACGCGCTCCTGCGAGAGCGAGGCATTGACGCGGCCGAGGTCGCGCACCGTCGGCCCGTAGCGCTTGAAGATGCGAGCGACATCGTTGCCGCGTCCGCGCAACCCCTCGCCGGCGCCGTTGGCCAGCAGCGTGATGTAGTCGCGCGTGCGGTCATCGAGCTGGGAGAGGACCTCGTCGATGTCGACGTCGGTCAGCGACGCCGCGATCGGGATCGTGAATCCCTCCTTCACCGGCGGGCCCTCCTTGCCGGGGAAGATCTGCACGTACATATCCTTCAGGCCGGTTCGCGGCCGCAGGTTCGCGGTCGCGTCGCGATGGATGAGGTCTGCGTACTCGGGCTTGATATCGAGCCCGACGATCGCGCGTCCGTTGCGCAGCGACACCTGGGCGATATCGCCGATCTGCACGCCCGCGACCTGCGCCGTCTGACCCTGGCCCGGCGTCACCGCCTGCGCGGTGTCGAGCTCGACGTTGATGCGCAGCGGCCTGTCCTCGACGAACGGGAACCGGAAGCGCTGCTGATCGAGGATGTAGGCGCCGACGACGATGGCGATCACCACGAGCGCGAGGATCGCCACGAACGGGCCGAGGTGCTTGCGGACGACGCGGGTCATCCGCCCGCCTTCCTCAGCGCCCTGTCGAGCTGCGCGGTCAGCCCGTTGCGCTGCGCGATCCGGCGGATCTCGTCGATCGTGATCGGCTTGGAGCGCACCTTGCGCTCCGAGCCCTTGAGCGCGAGCAGCTCGCGCATGATCGCGATCGCGACCTCCTGCGACTTGGCAGCGCGCGAACGCACTGCCGCCGTGCGCGTGTTCACGGACGTCGGCGGCCCGTTCGGGATCGATCGCAGGTCGGGCTGCGCCTGCGTCTCGCACGGCACATGTGGGCGCAGCGGCGGGCGCGCACGCACGGGCGGCGGGTTGTTGCCGACGATCGGCTCGAACGTCGAGCCGAAGAGCCCGTTACCGAGGTTGAACGTCTCCAGGCCGCCGGTGCCCAGTACCTTGAAGTACTGGCCGTTGGCGTCGAAGGAGCGGCTCTCACCGGCAAGGCCGGGGAGGAACTTCGCGGCCTCCTGGTATACGGGCCCGTTGGACGGGAACGCTTGGTCGACGAGCTTGTCGTTGCCGAACGGCACGAGCTGCTGCGCCGTGCAGCTCGCGAACGCGCGCAGCTTCTGGAGCACCGGCACCGAGCGCTTGGCAACGCGCGCGAGCGACGGCGTCGCGCCCCTCAGGTCGCGCGCGAGACCCCGCAGCTCGGCGGGCGCCACGAGCCCGCGCAGCTGCTTGACGAGCGGCAGCAGCGAGTCGACCGTCGGGCCGAGCGAGCGCACGCCCGGCCGCGCCGCGACCGCGAAGCGGCGCACGTCGGGCAACGAGCGGTTGAGCGAGTCGAGCGTCGGTAGCGCCGCGCGCAGCGTCAGCGGCAGCTCGGCGACGCTCGCCCGAAGCGCGCTCTCGCGATCGGCGAGCGCGCCGGCGGTCGCGTTGAAGTCGACGATCAGCGCGCGCAGCTGGGCCGGATCGGCCTCGAGCGCCTCGGAGACGATGCCCTGGTCGCGGACCCAGTCGCCGAGATCGCCGGGCGCCTTGCCGAGCAGCGCCTCGGAGACGATCGCGGTGAGCTTGTAGGCGTTGGGCTGGTAGCGCAGCGAGTCGTTGAAGGCCTTCGCGCCGCCCCTGTCCTGCGCGATCCCGATCTCGGTGAAGACCTGGCGCAGGTCGTTGCGCGTATCGCCGCGCAGCGCCGCGAGCACCTGGTCGAACTGCACCGGGTTGGAGGTGCGCTGCGCCGGGATCGTGTCGCCGCCGTCCATATCGCCCGCCGACGCGGAGCCCGGCGAGAGGTCGACGAAGAAGTTGCCCTCGAGGAAGATGCGCGGGCGGATCTTCGCGCTCGCGTCGTTGTGGATCGGCCGCGCGTCGTCGCCGGCGATCGCAAGCGTCACCGTCGCCGACTGCGCGCCCGGGCTCGTGCGCTCGACGCCCGAGACCTTGCCGACGTCCTTGCCGGCGATCCGCACCGGCGAGCCCTTGTTGATCCCGCCCGTGTCGCGGAAGGAGGCCTTGATCTCGAACGGCTCGTCGAGGAGCGGGACGTCCTTGGAGAACCCGAGCCAGACGACGATCACCGACACGATGAGCACGGCCGCGCCGACGGCGAACGAGCTGGCGGTGGGGCGGCGGCGGCCTGTCATGGGCCCGGCACCACCGGGGGCGCGATGCCGGTCGGCTCGGGCGAGAAGGTCTGGCCGCGCGGGATGTGCGCGCGGCCTTTGAAGGTCGGGCCCTGGCTGCCCGGCGTGCGCGCGTCGGTGACGATGTTGAGGCGCTCGGGGAAGCCCGTCGCCAGCCGTTCGAGGTAGCCGCGCTGGCCCATCTCGCAGTCGGCGTTGCCGCGCTCGTCGATGGCGCGGCCGTAGAGCTGGCTGTGGAGCGCCGCCGCGTCGCCCTGCAGCGCGTGTGTGATCGGGTCGACGTGGCCGCCGTTGGCGGGCTGCGGGCGGCCGAACTCGGCCATCGTGTTCGGCTGCGTGAGCGGCGCGAACTTCACCTGGATGCGCTGAACCGTGCCGGTCGCCTCTTCCTCGGAGAGGTGGTCGGAGAGGTACGTCCACCAGTAGTTGAAGTAGTTGCAGACCGTCTGGTGCGGAGCGACCCAGCGCAGCGTCGGGTTCAGCGTGTTCATCGTCGTCGTCAGGCCGCGCAGGGTGATGTCGGTCGTCGGCGACGCGGCGAGGTCACGCAGCTCCCGGAGCGTGCGCTCGAGCTTGCGGTTCAACGGCGGCGTGCGGCGCAGCACTCCAATCCCGGCGGCGAGCGCGCGGTTGACCGGAGGAAGGCTCAGCCGCAACTCGGCCGCCGAGGCGCGCAGCTCGTCGGAGATCCCGGCCAGCCGCGTCAGGAACGGGCGCGTCAGGGGCAGCGAGGAGATGCCCTCCGCCAGCGTGCCCGGGGAGCGTTCGATCGTCTCGCGCAGCGGCCGGCCGTCGTCGACCGACAGCGCGGCGAACGTGTCCGCCATCCCCGTGAAGCCGTTTGCGAGCGTGTCCGACAGCGGCGCCGCCACACGGCTTGCGTCCTCGAGCTCCTGCAGCATGCGCTGAAGCTGCGTGTCGGGCGCGGCGAGGTTGCGCATGACCGGCGGCAGGTCGCCGAAGAGGTCCGGCAGCGCGGCGAGCGTCTGGTTCAGCGACCTGCCGCGTCCGGCGAGCGCGGTGCCGAGGTGGTCCAGGACGCGCTCGACGTTCTGGCGCGTCGGCTCGTCGAAGATCGCGAAGAAGTCGTCGAGCTCGGGCGGCACGGCGCCGGCCCGGGTCGCGATGACCGCGCCCTCCTCGAGCTCCGTGCCGGACGTGCCGCGCACGAGCTCGACGTACTTCAGGCCGAGTGCCGAGCGCGGGCGAATCCGGACGGTCGAGTCCTCGGGGACCGGCGCCGCGGACGTGTCGAGCTTCAGCGTGAGCTGGGCGCCGGCTCCCCGGCCGTCCGTGCGGACCGGGTCGATCTTCGTGACCTGTCCGATGCGAAAGCCGCCCTCGCGCACCTCGTTGCCCTCGACGAGCCGGGCGGCGTTGGGCGTGTCGACCTTCAGCTCGAACGTCGGCACGAACGGCAGGCCCTTGTTGGCGTTGTAGGCGAGCAGCACGGCAACGACGACGACGAGCGTCGTGACCGCCCCGATGAACACGGGGTTGGCGCCGACCGATGGTGCGCGGCGACCTCTCATGGGCCGAGCAGGAAGTCGAGGAGGTTCTGCTCGCTCTTCGCGCTGCCTGCCTTGGACGGGCCCAGGGGCAGCTTGGGCAGCTTGTCGAGCAGGTCGTCGAGTAGCCCGCCCGTTCCGGACGGGGCAGGCGCGGGCTGCTGCGGCGCCGCCGGCGCGCTCGGAGCGGCCGCGGACGGCACGCCTGCCCGGTCGTCCCGCTTCGGCGCGACCGCTTCGGAGTTCGAGCCCTTGCGCGCGCCGGCCGTGGTGATGCCCGGCTGGCTCGGGCCGAGCCACTGGTTGCACTGGTCGGTCAGCTCGGCGTCGGTCCTGGCCGTCTCTGCGTTGATGTACTTCGAGCAGTTGTTGACGAGCAGGCTGAGCTTGAGCATGTAGCCCTTGGAGTCGAAGATGTTGATCGCCTGCGACTGCACGAAGAGGTACTGCAGGAACGCCTCGATGCCCGTGAAGCCGCGGCCGGTCGGGCTCAGCTTGTTGGGCTCCACGGCGCGTTCGCGGTCGTCGATGTCCTCGAGAAAGAAGCGCAGGTTGCGCGCCGGCTCGGTGCTGCGCGTGCCCAGACGGCGCAGCTCTGAGACCGTCGAGCGGGCCTCGCGGGCGGCGTCGATGCCGGTCTGCGATGCCTCGCCGAGCGAGCGCACCGCGGGGCGCGCCGAGTCCGAGAACGGGCCGAGGCGCCGCAGCAGCGTCGTGAGGTCGGGCGCGGCGCCGCGCAGGTCGGCGAGCGCCGGGGTCTGCAGCGTCGCCGCGGCGCCGAGGTCGCGCAACGCCGGGCGCAGCTCGCGCAGGAATCCTGGCAGCCTGCGGACCGTGGCCGCGAGCTCATCGCGGCGGTCGGCCGATGCGGCGGTCGTGTGGCGTGCCTCCGAGACGAAGCGCGCGACGTCGTCGCGGTTGCCGGCGAGCTTGACGAGCACCTCGTCGGCCTCGTCGGCGAGGTCCCGGAGCGTCCGCCGGTTCGCGTGGAGGATGTCGAGCACCTTGTCGGTCTCGCGCAGCGCCGGGACGCCGCGGCGGATCGTCGTCTGCAGGTCCTCGCCGCGCGCCGCGAGGCCGCCGCCGAGCTCTGAGAGGATGAGCCCAAAGCGCTCGCGCGCGGGCCGGCGCAGGATGTCGAGCACGAGGTCGGGTGCGATCGTGCCGGCGGTCTGCTCGACCTCGATCCGCTTCGGCGCGGGCTCGCGCGACGTGCCGGGCCGGCAGTCCATGAAGTACTCGCCGATGAGCGACTGCGGCTTGATCTCGCAGAAGACGTCCTTGCGCAAGCCGGCGAAGTCCGGGCGGTCGACGACGATCGTCGCCAGCGCGCGCGCCGTCTTACGCTCGACGTCGAGCTCCTCGACCTTGCCGATCTTCACGCCCGCGGACCTCAGATCGGAGCCCTCGGTGAGTCCGAAGGCGTTGTCGAGAACGACGGTGTAGCGCTGGCGGTCGTCGGCGCCGGCCGCGGCAACGACGAACCCGCCGCCGCAGGCGGCGGCGAGGGCCGCGAGCATGACCAGGACCCTGTTGATCACGGGCCGATCGCCCCGTGGCTCGGGTCGCAGTTGAAATCCGGGGACGGCCGGTAGGGGTTGGAGCCGTCCGTCGCCCGGCGCTCGATCGCGCCCGGGCAGCGGTTGTTGCGCTTGATCTTGACGCCGGCCGACAGCAGCAGGTTGCGCAGCTGCACCGGGATCGGCAGGACCTCGAGCAGCGGGCCGAGCGTGAAGCCGTTGAGCCCGAGGCCGGCGCGCGAGAACTCGCCCATCGCGTCATACGCACCGCTCGTCGAGAAGTCGTCGAACCAGCCGATGAGATCGGGCGCGTACGGGCGCAGGAACCCGAGCTGCGGCGTCGATCCGCGCAGCGCCTTGCGCAGCGTCGGCAGTGCGCCCGGCCGGTCCTCGCCGTTGCGCTCGCGCGTCTTGTTGGCGATCTCGTCGACCGCAGGCTGGCGGCGCAGCAGCTCGACGAGGTCGTTGTCGGCGCCGCGGCGGCGCACCGTCCGCGAGAGGTCTGCAATCGTCGGCCGCGCCTCCCTGGCGAACGGGCGCAGCTCGTCCAGCAGCGGGATGAGCTTGTTGCGCACGACCGGCTTGGCGTCGTCGACGAGCGGGTCGAGGTCGTCCAGGGCGGCGCGCAGGTTGGCGAACGTCGAGTTCGACCTGCGCATGACGGTCGGCAGCAGACCGACGGCATCGGCGAGGCTCTCGCCGCCCGAGGTCAGCGCGGAGGTCGTGGCCGCGAGGTTGCGCACGAGCCCGGCGAGCGCGTCGTCGCGCGAGGAGACGTCGGTGACGAGCTTGGACGTCTCGACGATGAAGCGCTCGAAGTCCGGCGTGTTGCGGTTCAGCTCGGCGAACAGGCGGCTCGTCGACGACAGCGACGGGTTGAGGTAGCGCAGCGCCTCGTTGGCCTGGTCCTCGTTGCCCGCCTGGAAGTCGCGCAGGAACTCGACGGACTTCTGCACGCCCTTGCGCGCTTCGGGGTCGAACGTGTTGAAGATCTCGTCGAGATCGACGGCCGCTTCGGTCTCGTCGGTGCCCAGGCTGCCGCCGTCGGCGATGTCGGCCCCGTCGGCGGGGCCGAGCTGGAGATCGACGTAGCGGTTGGCGACGCCCGACAGCGACGCCTGGCGGATGATCGCCCGCGTGCCGCGGCGCAGCGGGTGGTAGCCGTCCTCGTCGATGGACAGGGTGAGCTGCGCCTGACCGTCATCGGTGAGCTC
>JALZJA010000238.1 GCA_030860005.1 Actinomycetota bacterium | reverse complement strand
TCGGCCTGCGCCGCCTGCCGATCGAGCTCTCGCATCCGCGTATCGCTCGACAGCCGCCCGCTGTAGGTGCGCGCGCGGTACAGATCGCGCTTGCGACCTGTATGGCGGGCGAGCGCCGTGAGCTCCTCGGTGCGGTCGTGATCGTCGGGCACGGTCTCCGTCGAGGCTAGCGCGACGGATGGCGCGGGAGCTGGCGCTACCGTGCAGCGTCGATGCAGCTCGCCACTTCCAGCCCCAACGTCGAGCTGCGCGAGGGCGCCGACGGCGAGCAGATCGTCGTGCTCGGCTTCCCCTACGACGCGCACATCGTCGCGATCGTGCGCGGAATTCCGGGACGGCGGTTTGACTGGGACCGGCGCGAGTGGTGGGCGCCCGCCGGCGACTGGGCGGGCGTCCATGTCGCCGACGTCCTCGAGCGCTTCCCGGAGCTGACCGCAAGCACCGAGGTCGAGGCCTGGCTTGCGAGCGTCAAGCGGCGCTGGATCGGCAGCGTGAGCACCGTGCGCCACGACGGGCGCGGCTGGTGGGTCCTGCACACGCGCGCCGGGAGCATTCCTGAGGCGCTCCGGGACGGCGCGATCACGCGCGACGACGCAACCACGCTGGTGGCGCTCACGGAGGCCGGGGCCGCCGTGCTTGCCGAGGAGCCATCGGCGAAGATCGGCGCCGGCGCGCGGCGCTGCATCCAGGCGCTGCTGTGCGGCGAGGACCCGCCGCCGGCCCGTTTGACCGCCGCGCGGACGTTCGACGGCGAGCGGTTGCGGCTCGACGTCCTGTGGGATCCGGCGATCGGCGTCGCGTTCTCCAAGCTGCCGGGCGCCGAGGAGCGCAGCCGCACGATGGCGGTGGATCCGTGGATCTCAGAGCAGCTGGACGGCTTCCTCGCCCTTCACGGCGTCGCGGTCGACGGGCCGGGCGCATATGTGCTCGACGCGCTGCGCGCCGAGGCCGACGCGGCACGCGAGACGATCCGCCGCTCGCGCGCCACCTCCGCCGATCCGATCATGCAAGCTGCCGCGCAGCTCGGCGGCGAGCTCGCGCCGTTCCAATGGGCCGGCGTGCGCTACGCGCTCGACGCGCGCCGCGTGTTCATCGCCGACGAGCAGGGGCTCGGCAAGACCATCGAGGCGCTCGCCACGCTCGAGGCGGACCTTGCATACCCAGCGATCGTCGTCTGCCCGGCCTCGCTGAAGCTCAACTGGGAGCGCGAGACCCGGCGCTGGCTTGCGCACCGCAGCGTCGCCGTCGTCGATGGCCGCTCCGCGGTGCCCGCGACCGCCGAGATCACGATCCTCAACTACGAGGTCGTCGCCGCTCACCGCGCGGCGCTCGCCCGCATCGGGCCGCGCGCGCTCGTCATCGACGAGTCGCACTACGTCAAGAACCCGCAGGCCAAGCGCACGCGCGCGGTACGGCGGCTGGCCGAGGCGATCGGAGCCGATGGCCTGCGGCTGGCGCTCAGCGGCACGCCCGTTCTCAACCACGCCGAGGAGCTCGTCAGCCAGCTGCGTGTGCTCGGGCGTCTCGAGGACTTCGGCTCGGGCGCACAGTTCACGAAGCGCTTCCGCGGTGAGCTGTCGGAGGAGCGGCTGCACTGGCACCTGCGGCGGCGCTGCTTCGTGCGGCGGCTGAAGTCCGAGGTCCTTCCTCAGCTGCCGGCCAAGCGCCAGGTCGTCGTCCCCGTCGCGCTTGCCAACGAGCGCGAGTACCGCCTCGCCGAGCAGGACGTCATCGCGTGGCTGCGCTCGCAGCCGCTGGATCTCTCCGAGCTCAACGCGCGCATCGCTGCGACGCTGCGCGCCGAGCGCCTGGCGCAGCTGGGCACGCTGCAGCGCCTCGCCGCGCGCGGCAAGCTCGGCGCCGCGCTGACCTGGATCGGCGACTTCCTCGAGTCCGGCGAGCCGCTTGTCGTGTTCGCCCGCCACATCGAGGTCCAGGAGGCTGTGCTGGCGCGCTTTCCCTACGCCGCCCACCTGCTCGGACGCGACTCCACGGCCAGGCGCGACGAGGCCGTGCGCGCGTTCCAAGCCCACGACGGGCCGCTGCTGCTCGTCGGCGCCACCCGCGTCGCAGCGCAGGGCATCACGCTCACGCGCGCGTCGAACGTCGCGTTCCTCGAGCTCGAGTGGACCCCGGCGATGCACGACCAGGCCGAGGACCGCTGCCACCGCATCGGTCAGCGCGACGCGGTCATGGCCTGGTACCTGCTCGCCGCCGACACGATCGACGAGACGATGGCGGCGCTCATCCAGCACAAGCGCGGCCATGTCGCGGCCGTGACGGACGGCCGGACCCTGGAGGCGGACGGGCTCGTCGAGGCGGTCGTGCGGGAGCTGCGCGACGGGCGGCCGCTACGGCACCTGCGGCCGGTGGCGTAGCCGCGTCCGGCGCGGGTAGAGTCGTCGCCAGATGGACGCAGCACAGGCCAGCACCGGCGAGAAGATCGTGGTGGGGAGCGCGGTCGTGCTGTTCATCGCGCTGTTCCTGCCCTGGTACGGGGTGAAGGTCGAGGGCGCAGGAGTCAGCGTCAGCCTTGACGAGACGCTCACCGCGTGGAAGGCGTTCAGCTTCGTCGACATCCTGCTGTTCGGAGCAGCCGCCACGGCCATCGCCGTCGTGGTCGCGAGCGTGGCGGGAGCCCTGCCGGTGTTGCCGGTGCCACCGGGGCTCATCCTCCTGGGCGCCGGTGGACTGGCACTGCTGCTCGTGCTCGTTCGGCTCCTCGTCGCGCCGGAGGTCGCCGGCTTCCCCGAGGACTTCGACGTCACGCGCAAGTTCGGCATCTTCATCGCGCTGCTCGCCGCCGGCGGCATGGCCTATGGCGCCGTCCAGGCGAGCAGGGAGGTCTGACGAACGGCGTCAGACCATGCTGCGCGGCGGCGGGATGATCCACAGATCCTCCGCCGACTGCGCGATCTGGGAGGGCTCGAGATCGGCGACGGTCTGCGCCCCGCGCTTCTCGATGATCGTCGCGAGATCGGTCCAGCTGCGCGCGATCGTGCCGACCTTCGCCATCGGCCCCCATCCGGCGAGCGCCTTGAGCTCTGAGGCCTGCATGCGCGCGTCGTCGAGCGTGAGCGTGCCGAACTGCTTGTCCGTGCCGGCGATGCTGACCGTCCGCACGAGGATCTCGCTGACGTCCGGCCGCGGCGCGTCGGCGAAGCGCTCGGCGACCGTGTCCCAGTCGATGACGTTGAACCACGCGTCGATGTAGTCCGCGCGCCGGTTCTGGTAGGTCAGGTAGTAGGCGTGCTCCCAGACGTCGAGCCCGAGCAGCGGCGTGAGGCCGTCCGTGATCGGATTGTCCTGATTGGACGTCGTGACGAGGAAGACGCGCTTGCCGTCGAACACGAGCCACGCCCAGCCGGAGCCGAACTGGCTGAGCCCGGCCTCCTTCATCGTGTCCTTGAAGCGCGCGAAGGTGTCGAACGTGTCCTTGATCGAGTGCGCCAGCTTGCCCTCGGGCTCACCGCCGCCGTCCGGCGACATGCTGCGCCACAACAGGCAGTGGTTGTACTGGCCGCCGGCGTTGTCGCGGACGGTGTCGCGCAGCTCGTTGGGCAGCTCATCCAGGCGCGTGAGCATCTCCTTCGGTCGCACGTCCTCCCACTCCGTGCCCGCAAGCGCCGCGTTGGCCTTGTCGACGTA
>JALZJA010000235.1 GCA_030860005.1 Actinomycetota bacterium | reverse complement strand
GACCTCCGCCGCCGGCCGCGAAGCCGCCGCCGCCGCCACCGGCCCCGGTCGCGCCTGCGCCCTCCGATGACGACGATGATGACGACGACGATGGCGACGTCGACGACTGACACGACGGTCAGCGTGGAGCCAACCGGCCGGCGTCGGCGCTCGCCGCGACGTCTGCTGCGCAGCGCGCGCACGCGGATGGTCGCTGCCTTCATCTCGCTGCTCGCGGCGTCAGCGCTCGGTTCCGCCGTGGCGCTGCGCGAGATCCTCAAGGCGCGGGCCGGCGAACGCGTCGAGCGATCGCTCGAGCAGGAGATCGAGGAGTTCCGCAAGCTCGCGGACGAGGGTCGCAATCCGCTGACCGGCGAGCCGTTCGGGGGTGACGTGCAGGCGATCTTCACGGTGTACTTCCAACGCAACGTTCCCGTGGCCGGCGAGGCGGTGTTCACGTTCCTCGACAACGCACGCGGTCAGACCTCCGGCAGCGATCCGCGCGCGGAGCTGTCCGAGGCCGTCGCCGGCCTCGCGCGGATCGCGTCGAGCAGGCGCGGGGACATCCAACTCGCGAATGGGGGCGTGCGCTATCTCGCGGTCCCGGTCGTGATCGAGGACCGCCGGCGCGGCACCTTCGTGGTCACGCACGACCTGCGCAAGGAGGCCCAGGAGGTCGACGAGGCCTCGCGGGTCGCAGCCGGAGTGTCGCTCGCTGTCCTGCTGGTGGCGTCGCTGCTGGCGTTCCTCTTCGCAGGACGTGTGCTCGCTCCCGTGCGCCGGGTCACCGAGACCGCGCGCCTGATCAGCGAGACGGACCTCACGCGCCGCATCGAGGTCGAGGGCGACGACGAGATCGCGGGGCTCGGACGGACGTTCAACGCGATGCTCGATCGCCTGCAGGCCGCCTTCGCCATGCAGAAGGACTTCGTCTCCGATGCCGGTCACGAGCTGCGCACGCCGATCACGATCATCCGGGGCCATCTCGAGCTGCTCGGCGACGATCCCAACGAGCGTCGCGAGACGGTCGAGCTGGTCTGCGACGAGCTCGACCGCATGTCGCGCTTCGTCGACGACCTGCTGTTGCTCGCTCAGGCCGAGCAGGCCGACTTCGTCGAGATCGCCGACGTCGACCTCGACGCGCTCATCGAGGAGCTGATGGCGAAGGCCTCCGCGCTCGCCCCGCGTGACTGGCGGCTGGACAGCATCGGCGTCGGGCGCCTGCAGGCCGATCGCCAGCGGCTCACGCAGGCCGTCATGCAGCTTGCCCAGAACGCGGTGCAGCACACGCACGAGGGCGACCGGATCGCGCTTGGCAGTGCGCTCGAGGATGGGCGCGCGCGGCTGTGGGTCAGCGACAGCGGCCCCGGCGTCGCGGCAGGCGACCGCGACCGCATCTTCGACCGCTTCGCGCGCGGCTCGGGAACCAGGCGCTCGCAGGGCGCCGGCCTCGGCCTCGCGATCGTCAGCGCGATCGCGCAGGCACACGCCGGCCGCGTCGAGCTCGACCGGACGCGGCCGGGCAGCGGCGCGACGTTCACCATCACCATCCCGACCGAGCCGCCGCCGGCGCAGGAGGCCAGATCGACATGAACCGCATCCTGATCGCCGAGGACGAGCCGCGGCTCGCCTCCTTCCTCGAGAAGGGCCTGACCTCCAACGGCTTCGTCACGACGACGGTCGGCGACGGCGCCAAGGCGGTGGTGCTGGCCGACGACGAGGAGTTCGACCTGCTCGTGCTCGACCTCGGCCTGCCGGTGAAGGACGGCTTCACCGTCCTGCAGGAGCTGCGCGCCGCGGGACAGCGGATGCCCGTCATCATCCTCAGCGCGCGCGACGACGTGCGCGACAAGGTCAGCGGCCTGGAGTACGGCGCCGACGACTACGTGACCAAGCCCTTCCGCTTCGAGGAGCTGCTCGCGCGCGTCCGCGTCCGGTTGCGCGCCGACGGCGTCGCCGAGCCGACCGTGCTGCGCTCGGGCGACCTGACGCTCGACCTGCGCACGCGCCGCGCGAGCGCGGACGGGCGCAGCATCGAGCTGTCGGCGCGCGAGTTCACGATGCTCGAGGTCTTCATGCGCCACAGCGGCCAGGTGCTCAGCCGCGAGCAGCTGCTCTCACACGTCTGGGGATACGACTACGACCCCGGCTCGAACGTCGTCGACGTCTACGTCGGGTACCTTCGCAAGAAGCTCGGCCGTGACCGGATCCAGACCATCCGCGGGATGGGGTACCTCATCGCGGCGGCGCCCCAGTAGCTCCGCGCCGCCGGCGAGAGGTCAGCCTCGAGGCGCGGCTACAGCCGCGCGCACTGGTCTTCCTTGTTGCCCTGCACGACGTTGCCGCCGCCCGTCGGCGCCGGGCGGTTCTCCTTGCACTGCAGATTGCCGTCGATGCGGTTGCTCGTGATGCTGATCG
>JALZJA010000221.1 GCA_030860005.1 Actinomycetota bacterium | reverse complement strand
CACGTCGACGAGCAGCAGGCACGCGACGGCGGTCATGACCAGCGCGAACGTCCGCCCGAGCACGGCCTGCGGCAGGCGCCGCCCGACGATCGTGCCGGCGATGGCGCCGAGCGCGGTCGGGATCGCGAGCGCGACGGTGAGGCCGGCGTTCATCGTCGCGCCGGCGGCGAGATGGCTGCCGAGCGCCGCCAGCCCGGTGAGCGTGATGATGACCAGTGAGGTGGCGATCGCGCGATGAAAGCCTGCGCCGAAGAGCAGCGTGAGAACCGGGACGATCATGAAGCCGCCGCCGACGCCGAAGAAGCCCGTCAGCGCGCCGACGGCGAAGCCTCCGCCGAGGATCGCCAGCGCCGCCGGCCGCGGGCAGTCGGCGTCATCGTGGTCGTCGGCGGCGCCGGCCCGCAGCCAGGTCGCCGCGGCCGCGATGAGCATCACCGGAACGAAGGCGAGGATGAGCGCGCGCCCGCTGACCGCCGCGTTGACGATCGCGCCGAGCACCGAGCCCGCAGCGGCCGGTAGCGAGAACGTGAGCGCCAGGCGCCAGCAGACCTGCCCGCGGATCGCGAGCAAGCCCGCGCCGAGCGCCGCCGCAACGGCCACGACGACGAGCGACGCCGTCGATGCCGGTCCCGGTGCCTCGCCGAGCACGTAGACGAGCGCCGGGAGCGCGAGGATCGCGCCGCCGCCGCCCACGGAGCCGACGATGAGCCCGATCGCCAGGCCGAGCGGGATGGCGAGCAGCAACCGGGCCTCAGCCGGAGCGGACGGGCGCGTCGCGCTCGATCGGATGGCCTGCGCGCTCCCAGCTGCCCACGCCGCCGCCCGTCACATGGATGACGTGCTCGGCGCCGCGGCGCTGGAGCAGGCTGGCGGCGACCGCGGCGCGCTGGCCTGACGCGCAGATGACGGCGATCGGGCGAGCCGGGTCCAGGGCGCCCGGGATCGCGTGCAGGTCGTGGTAGGGCGTGTGTGTCGAGTCCGGGATGTGACCCTCGTCCCATTCGCTGCGGTGGCGCACGTCGAGGATCTGCAGGCCCGCGTCCGACGCCACGGCGCCCGGGAGGTCCGCGACATCCAGCCGCTCGATCCGATCGACGTCCAGGCGCTCCTCGCGCCAGCTCGTCATGCCGCCGTGCAGGTAGCCGCCGATCCTGCGGATGCCGACCGCCGTCGCCAACCGCGCGGCCTGGAGTGCGTCGTCGTCGTCGCGCCCGATGAGCACGATCTCCTGCTCGCGGTCGGCGATCCACGCCAGACGCGAGCCGAAGCCGGCGTTGAGCATCGTGATGCAGACCGCGCCGGGCACGTGCGCCTCGTCGAACTGGGGGTCGGTGCGAACGTCGACCGGGAGCGCGCCGCCTGAGCGCTTGAGCTCGACCTGGCGCGGCGTCAGCGGCCCGATCTCGACCCCCGACATCAGCAGCCTCCCGCGGTTGAGCGCGACGATCGCCGCGAAGTTCGGCGGTTGCGGGCCGATGCGGTCGAGCATCGTCTCGACGAAGCGCCCCTCGTCGACTTCGCCCAGCAGCGGGTTGTGGGCGCGCTCGTAGCCGATCGTCGAGGAGACCTTCATGTCCATCCCCGGCCCACCGCACATCGAGCCGCCGAGATGGCCCGGCCACACCTCGCACGTGTCCGGAAGCGCGAGGAGCCGCTCGTGCAGGCTGCGGAAGATCCCGCGCGCGCCCTCGGCCTTGTCGACCGCGAGATCCGGCCGCGCGATATCGCCGACGAACAGCGAGTCGCCGCTGAGCACCGCCCACGGCTCGTCGCCGCGCGCCGTATCGGTCAGGACGAAGGCGGTGTGCTCGGGGCGGTGGCCCGGCGTGTGCAGCGCGCGGACGACGACGCTTCCGAGCTCGAGCTCCCATCCGTCGTCGAACGGCTCGTGCCCGTATTCGGCCTCGGCGAGGCGGTTGATGTGGATCATCGCGCCGGTGGCAACCGCCAGGCGCCCATGGCCGGAGATGTGGTCGGCATGGTTATGCGTCTCCAGGATGTGCTCGATGCGCACGTTCATGTAGCGCGACATCGCGAGGTAGACGTCGATCTCAAAGCGCGGATCGACGACGGCTGCCACACCAGCACTCTCGTCGCCGATGAGGTATGAAGCACAACCGAGGTCGTCATGGGTGATCTGACGGAGGATCATCGGGTAGAGGATGTCAAGCGCGCGCTGTACGAGGCGCGATTTTCATAGATCTTTCTCATAGGAAATGGCCTGAGATTTTGCTTGCAGACAACTACATAGCCGGTGAGGATGACGCGGTGGGCGTGGCCGAGGACTCGGCCGGTGCTTCCGAGCAGGTAGCGCCGGAGATGACGGGTGGCCTCGAGCCACTTGCGCTCGCCGCTGTGCGCCAGGCGGCGATCGTGGCCTACGGGTGGGCCGGCAGGGGGGATGGCAAGGGGGCCGACGGTGCCGCCACCGAGGCGATGCGCGCCGTGCTCGGCCACGTACCGGGCTGCGGAACCGTCGTCATCGGCGAGGGCGAGAAGGACAACGCGCCGATGCTCTTCAACGGCGAGCGGGTCGGAACCGACACGACGCCCTGCTTCGACATCGCCGTCGATCCGGTCGAGGGGACGGATCTCTGCGCGGACAAGCTCCCCGGTGCGCTGACGACGATCGCGATGGCCGGCGAGGGCAAGCTGTGGTCGCCGGGCCCGGGGCTCTACATGGACAAGCTCGTCGTCGGCGCCGGCGTCCACGACGCGATCGACCTGCGCGACGAGCCCGAGGAGATCGTGGAGCGCGTCGCCGCAGCGCTTGGCAAGCCGCTGGCCGAGGTCACGGTCCTGATCCTCGACAAGAAGCGCCACGTCGAGCTCGTGGAGCGCGTCCGCTCGACCGGGGCGAGCGTGCGGCTGCCAAGCGCCGGTGACGTGGCCGGTGCGCTGCTCGCCGCGATGCCGGACACGGGCGTCGACCTGCTGATGGGCGTCGGCGGGACCCCCGAGGGCGTCATGGCGGCCGCCGCCGTCAAGGAGCTCGGCGGAGCCATGCAGACGCGCCTGGCGCCCCAGAGCGAGAGCGAGAGCGAAGCGCTTGCCGCGGCCGGCTACTCGACGGACGAGATCCTCGAGCTCGAGGACCTCGTGAACGGACCCGCGATCTTCGCCGCCACCGCCATCACGGGTGGCACGCTCGGGCTGCATGCCCCGCGCCGCTTGAACGGATGGATCCACACGCATTCCCTGCTCGTGCGCCCCGGCCTGTTTCGCCGAATCGTCGAGAGCACGCCCGACACCTCGCAGACAGAGGAGAACACCTAGATGCCGATTGTGACCATGCGCCGGTTGCTCGACGAGGCCCCGCCGGCGGCGAGTACGAACCCCGTCGCTCCAGCAGATTGGCCGAGCGCTAGCGCTCTGGGGTAGGTTCAGCGGCCTGATGGGGTAAAGATGACTTGAGATGATCGATGTCGCCTTCACCGGAGCGCAGGCACGGCAGACCGATACGGCCGTCGTGATCGATGTCCTGCGCGCGACCTCTACCATCGGACTGGCGCTCGCCTCCGGCTACGAGCGCGTGCTCGTAGCGGGCGGGCTCGAGCAGGCGCAAGAGCTGCGAGGACCCGGCCGCGTGCTGGCCGGCGAGCACGACTGCGAGCGCCCCGAGGGCTTCGACCTCGGTAACTCTCCGGAGGAGACGATGTCCCCGCGCGGGCCCGAGCTCGTCCTCGCGACGACGAACGGGGCGCCCGCGATCCTGGGCGCCGGCGCCATGGCGACCGACGTCTATGCGGCGAGCCTGCTGAACTTGTCGGCGATGCTCGAGACGCTCGCAGCCAGCGATGGCGACATCCTGCTCGTCTGTGCCGGAACGGATGGCAGCCCGACGATCGAGGACGTCTACCTCGCGGGCCGCCTGAGCGCCGGCCTGGATGGTCCGCGGACGGATGCCGCGCAGATCGCCGAGGCCGTCGCCGCGTCGTACCTGCGGCCACGGGACGCGCTGGACGCAAGCATCGGCGGGCGCAACCTGCGCGCCGTCGGCCTGGACGCGGACATCGCCTTCTGCGCGCAGGAGTCGATCATCACGACGGTTCCGCGGCTGAGTGACACACTAGGAGACGTCGCGATTGTGACGATCGACACCACCGAGCTACCGGTCGGTTCGTTGCCGACCGCCGCCGCGGGCCGCGAAGCATAGGCCCAATATCAATGAAAATTCGACAAATCTTTGCTTTGTGCTTTTTGAATCAGAGGGTTACTGGGCCCTCTAGAGCACCGCTAGAGAGGATGGAATGAGCGACAAGAAAGACGGAACCAAGTCCAAGGATCGCTGGGACTCCGGCGTCACGCCGTACGCCGAGATGGGGTACTGGGACAAGGACTACGAGCCCAAGGACACCGATGTCCTGTGCGCCTTCAGGATCACGCCGCAGGAGGGCGTCGAGCCGATCGAGGCCGCGGCGGCCGTCGCCGGCGAGTCCTCGACGGCAACGTGGACCGTCGTATGGACGGACCGCCTCACTCCCTACGAGCACTACCAGGCCAAGTGCTACAGCGTCGAGGAGGTTCCCGGCACCCCGGGCCAGTACATCGCGCTGATCGCGTATGACATCGACCTCTTCGAGGAGGGCTCGATCGCCAACCTGACGTCGTCGATCATCGGCAACGTCTTCGGCTTCAAGCCGCTCAAGGCGCTGCGCCTCGAGGACATGCGAATTCCGGTCGCCTACGTCAAGACGTTCCCGGGGCCCCCGCACGGCATCGTCATGGAGCGCGAGTACCTCGACAAGTTCGGCCGCCCGCTGATCGGCGCGACGACGAAGCCCAAGCTCGGCCTGTCGGCCAAGAACTACGGCCGCGTCGTCTACGAGGCGCTGCGCGGCGGCTTGGACTTCACGAAGGACGACGAGAACATCAACTCGCAGCCCTTCATGCGCTGGCGCGACCGCTACATCCACGCGATGGAGGCCGTTCAGCGCGCGCAGGCCGCCACCGGCGAGGTCAAGGGCCACTACCTCAACGTCACGGCCGCGACGATGGAGGAGATGTATGAGCGTGCCGAGTTCGCCAAGGAAGTCGGCTCGATCATCATCATGCAGGACCTCACCGTCGGTTACACGGCGATGTCCTCGATGTCCAAGTGGGCGCGCGCCAACGGCCTGATCCTGCACCTCCATCGGGCGGGTCACGCCACGTATACGCGTCAGAAGACACATGGCGTCTCGTTCCGCGTGATCGCGAAGTGGTGTCGCCTGCTGGGCGTCGACCACATTCACGCGGGCACGGTCGTCGGCAAGCTCGAGGGTGACCCGGGGATGATCATGGGCTACTACGAGACCCTGCGTGCGCGCCACTCGGAGCCCAACCCGGAGCAAGGCCTGTACTTCGAGCAGGACTGGTGCGGGCTCCCCGGCGTCTTTCCGGTCGCGTCGGGCGGCATCCACGCCGGCCAGATGCACCAGCTGCTGCACTACCTCGGTGAGGACAGCATCCTGCAGTTCGGCGGCGGCACGATCGGCCACCCGATGGGCATCGCGGCCGGCGCGACCGCCAATCGCGTCGCCGTCGAGGCGATCATCCAGGCTCGCAACGAGGGCCGCGACTACTACAGCGAGGGTCCCGACATCCTCATCGATGCGGCCAAGGGCTGCCCCGAGCTCGACGCGGCGCTCGAGGTCTGGAAGGACATCACGTTCGAATACACCTCGACCGACACGCCCGACGTCGAAGTCACGCCTACCTCGGCGTAGAGGAGACAGAAGACACATGAGACTCACCCAAGGACAGTTCTCCTACCTGCCGGACCTGACCGACGAGCAGATCGAGGCGCAGATCGGGTACGCGCTGCGCAACGGCTGGTCGATCATGGTCGAGTACACCGACGACCCGCACCCGCGCAACGCGCTGTGGGACATGTGGTCGCCGCCGATGTTCGATCTCGGCGAGGACGAGGTCGAAGTGGCGATGCGCGACGTGCGTGCCTGCCGCGAGGAGCATTCGCACCTCTACGTGAAAGTCGTCGCATACGACCGCCGGCTGAGCCGCCAGACATCGGCGATGTCGTTCATCGTCAACCGTCCGGAGGTCGAGCCCGGGTTCCGCGTGGAGCGTCAGGAGACCCACGACCGCGTGATCCGCTACACGCTGCACTCCTACGCGACCGAGCAGCCCCCGGGCCACCGCTACGGGGGCGACGGCAGCTCGGCGGCGAGCGCATCGTCCAACGGCGAGGCGAGCGGGTAGACATGGCCCAGGTTGTCGAAGCGGAGGTGCCCGAGGAAGTCACGCCCGGCGAGGAAGAGGACATCGAAGCGGTCCTCGGCCAGATCGACGACGAGCTGGTCGGCCTCGTTCCCGTCAAGGAGCGCATCCGCGAGATCGCGGCGCTGCTGGTCATCGACCGGCTGCGCCGCGAGCACGACCTCACCTCGTCGCGGCCGTCGCTGCACATGAGCTTCACCGGCAACCCCGGCACCGGCAAGACGACGGTCGCCCTGCGGATGGCCGAGATCCTTCATCGGCTCGGCTACATCGAGAACCCCAAGGTCGTCGCGGTCACGCGCGACGACCTCGTCGGCCAGTACGTCGGCCACACCGCGCCGAAGACGCGCGAGGTGCTCAAGCGGGCGATGGGCGGCGTGCTTTTCATCGACGAGGCGTACTACCTCTACCGCCCGGAGAACGAGCGCGACTACGGCCAGGAGGCGATCGAGATCCTGCTCCAGGTCATGGAGAACGACCGCGAGGACCTCGTCGTGGTCCTCGCCGGCTACCAGGACCGGATGGAGACGTTCTTTCGCTCCAACCCCGGCATGGGCTCGCGCGTCGCCCACCACCTGCACTTCCCCGACTTCTCCGTCGACGAGCTGATGCGCATCGGTCAGCTCATGCTCGATGAGCAGAACTACGAGTTCACCGACGAGGCGGAGGAGGCGTTTCGCGAGTACATCGAGCTGCGCGTGGAGCGGCCGCGCTTCGCCCACGGCCGCAGCATCCGCAACGCGCTGGACCGAGCACGCATGCGCCAGGCCGGCCGGCTGTACGATCGCCGCGACGAGGTGACCCGCGAGGAGCTCATGAAGATCGATGAGGCCGACATCCGGGGCAGCTCACTGTTCGACGAAGAGGGCGAATCGCCCGAGGATCCGGACGACGAGCTCGCGCCCGGCAACCGCAGCTAGTCAGGAGGCAACCCTGTCCCGTCCGATCATCCTCGGCGTCGTCGGCGACTCAGCGACCGGTAAGACCACGCTCACCCGTGGCCTCGTGCGGATGCTGGGCGAGAGCAACGTCACCCACATCGCGGCCGACGACTACCACCGTTACGACCGCCGCCAGCGCGCCGAGCACGCGATCACGCCGTTGCATCCCGACTGCAACTACATCGACATCATGGAGCGCCACTTCGCCGAGCTGCACGACGGGCGGCCGATCCTCAAGCCGGTCTACCAGCACAAGGACGGCACGTTCGGTGCCCCGGTCTACGTCAAGCCGGAGCAGTTCACGGTCATCGAGGGCCTCCTCGGCTACCACACCGAGGCGCTGCGCGACTGCTACGACGTGCGCGTGTTCCTGGCGCCGCCGGAGGACCTGCGCCGCAAATGGAAGGTGCAGCGCGACTGCTCGCGCCGCGGCTACACGACCGATCAGGTGCTCGAGGAGCTCGATCGCCGCGAGCCCGACTCCGAGCTGTTCATCCGCCCGCAGAAGCGCTGGGCCGACATGGTCGTCTCCTTCCAGCCCGGGCGCGACCAGGATCACCTCGACGCCGAGATCATGCTGCGCCAGGGGCTCGACCACCCGGATCTGTCGGAGTTCGTCGACGGCGAGAGCAACGGCATCACCCTGGACGAGAGCGCGACGGAGTACCGGCTGTACGTGCCTGGCAACATCGATCCGGCACGCGGCGCGGAGATCGAGGAGGCGATGTGGGCGAAGATGCACTTCGCCAGCCACCTGCGTTCCGAGCGGCTGGGCGAGTTCACCGTCGGCACCGAGCTGCACCGCTCGGAGTCGCTCGCGCTCGTGCAGGTGCTCGTCCTGTATCACCTCGTCACCGCGCGCGCGGCCGTCGCGCTCGGCGGTGACGGCACGCGCGCGGACCGCGGCTCGCGCACGCCAGTCCAGCAGCCCAATTAGGCGCTCGGCCCCGGCCCTGACTGTGGCGCCCTGCCCCACGGGGGTCTAGACTCGTATCGATTGATACGAGTCTCCAGGAGGGCAGAGCCATGCACGTGCGTGACGGAATGAACCGCGTCGTCGTGACGGTCGGTCCCGACCACACGCTGCGCGAGGCGGGGCGCCGGATGACCCGCGCGGACGTGGGCGCCGCCGTCGTCATCGATCCGGAGGCCATGGGGCCGGGCATCCTCACCGAGCGCGACCTCTTGCATTCGCTCGGGCGCGACGAGGATCTCGACACGGAGCTCGTCCGCGACCATCTCCTGCAGCGACTGACGTACGCATCGGCCGACTGGCCGCTCGAGCGCGCGGCCGAGGAGATGGTCCGCGCCCGCTTCCGCCACGTCGTCGTGCTCGACGGGTCGGAGGTCGTCGGGATCCTGTCGATGCGCGACATCGTGCGCTGCTGGACGCAGGCCGGCGCCAGCACGCCAACCTTCAAGCCAAGCTCGCAGGCCGCCATCGAGAATCCGATGGGATCCGCGGCGACGATGTGAAACCCTGGCTCGTGGCAATTGGTACAAGCTGAGGGGAGCTTCACATGGTCCAGGGTGCGAGCAGGGTTCTCGTGGTGGCGAACCGGACCGCTGCGACGGAGAGGTTGCTGAGTGCCGTCCGCAGCCGTGCGCAGACCGGCGCCAGCGAGTTTCACCTGCTCGTTCCCGCAACTCCCCGCGGTCTGCACCGTGTCGTCGATCCCGAGGTCGCCGGTCGCGAGGAGGCCGAGGCGCAGGGCCACCGGCTCGGAGGTCACCGGGCACGTCGGTGACTCCGACCCGGTCTGCGCGATCTCGGACACGCTGCACGAGCGCGAGATCGACGAGATCCTCATCTCCACGCTTCCACGACGCCTGTCGCGCTGGATGCACATCGACCTGCCGAGCAAGGTCCGCGGGTGGGACCTGCCGGTCACGCATGTCGAGGGCGTGCGCGCGCCCGACGAGGCGCGCACAGTCGACGGCCAGGCGGCGTAGCTGATATGGAGAGCGGTGTGTCAAGTCGGGGTTGATGGCTTGGCGCGTTGGCGCTCGTGGTTGTGGCTGTGGTCGGTTGGGTGGGTGGCGGTCCGGCGGTGCTTGTGCGCGACGCGCGGTCAGGCTGATATTCGCGGGTCCGGGTGGCCGCAGGACCGTTGTTCGTCGTGGGGTGCCGCTGTCTAGGATCGGGCGTGGCCTGGCCTGTGGGGCCGGGTTGCTCATAGCTACTTGGCGGGTGCCTCGCGCGTGCCGGGCCGCCACCGACCCAGCCGACGGATGTGATGATCTCGATGCTTGGGGTCACTCGATGCGGCAGATCGCCCAGCAAAAGCCGGCGAGTTCGCGGGCGGCGGCTACGGCGATGATCGTGCGGCGCTTGGCGCGCTGCTCAAGGCGTTGCCAGGTGCGGTTCAGGCGCTGTTGGGCGCTCCAGGCGATCGCGATCGCCTCGGTGGGCTGGCCATCCTGGCGACCTGCCAGCGCCTTGCTGATCGCGGGTCGTTTGCGGTAGTGCCAGGCGGCCTCGACCAAGAGCCGTCGCGCGTGGCCGGAGCCGGTCTTGGTGATTGATCCTTGGCGGCGCTGCTCGCCGGTCGTGGCCTCCGACGGGACCAGCCCGACGTAGCTCATCAGCTGCTCGGCGCTCGAAGTCACCGATCTCTGCGCACAACCCGGCGGCCGTGAGCGTGTCGATGCCGCGCAGGCAGCGCAACCGCCCCACCTGCACGGCCCAGGGTGAGTCGGGCAGTAGCACGACGATCT
>JALZJA010000194.1 GCA_030860005.1 Actinomycetota bacterium | reverse complement strand
GCGGCGCGGCGCTCGCGAAGCGCCGCGCCGACGCTCACGGAGACGCTACGCACGCTCGATAACGGGGCCAGTTGCGATAAACGCAACTGAGGATGAGACCGCAACCCGAAGGGGACTGTCTATGTCCCGGGAACCGCTGGGCGCGGAATTGTTGCTTGTGCCGGGCATCGCACCGGGCGTACTCTGGAGTCATTCACAAATCGCCCCCGCGACGCGCCAACGCCCGGGGGCATGGCACCACGATTGGAGGTCGTGATGCAATCTGAGACTACCCCCGCAGTCGTGCTCGACGTACCGCGCGAGGCGCGAGACTGGCTCGCGCGCATGTTCGAGGAAGACGGGGCCATCTTCGCGATCACCGCGGCCGACGAAGGCGACGATGTCCTCGCGCAGCTCGCGGCCGAGTGCGACGCGATCGTGGCGGCGATGAGGACCGACGGTCGCATCTGCGTCACGCCGACGCTCGCGCGGGAGCTTCTATGGACCGTGATCCTGACCTACGTCGATGACGTGCCCCCGGACGGTGCCCGGCAGGCCGTCTGCGCTGTGCTGGCGCAGTTGCCCTCCACGGACTCCGCGGTCGAGAGCATGATCGGCAACCTGCCATGAGCGTCCATCGCACGCGCCGCGGCAGCGGCACCGTCTACGTCGTGCGCTGGCGCGAGGGAGAGTCCAACCGTCAGCGCACATTCGACCGTCACGCCGACGCGCGATCGTGGGATACCGAGGTTCGACGACGCCGGCAGCTCGGCACGCTGCACCTGCTCGACGCCGGCACGATCACGCTCGACGAATACGTGACGGGCACCTGGGCGCAGGCGCATGCCGCGACGCTCGCGCCGAAGACGCGCTCCACGTACGGATGGGCGTATGACCATCACGTCGCGCCGCGCCTTGGGGCGCTGGCGCTGCACGAGCTCACGCCCGACGTGGTGGCCCGGTTCCAGTCCGACCTGCTCGCGGCGAACGCGGGCCATGAGGGCACACGCAAGGCGCTCATGCTGTTGTCGAGCGTCTTGCAGCGTGCGGCCGAAGCGCAGCTCATCCCGCACAACCCGGTGCGGCTCGTGCGCAAGGCGCGAGCGCCGCTGCGCGAGGAGATCCGGCCGCTCGCGCCTGCCTCCGTGGAGCGCCTGCGGGCCGTCCTACCGGCTCGCGAGGCGCTGGCCGTGTCCTTGCTCGCTTACGCCGGGCTACGGCCCGGCGAGCTGCGCACGATGCGCTGGGCGCACGTAGCCGACAGGACGCTCATCGTCGGAGCACCGAAGACGCGCCAGCGTCGGACGGTGCGTCTGCTCGACCCGCTGCGCCGCGACATCGCCGTTTGGCGGCTCGCTCGGGGGCGACCCGGCGACGATGAGCCGGTCATCCCCGCCGACGCCGGGGGCGAGTGGACCGCGGAGGGGTTCAACAAGTGGCGAGGCCGCGTGTTCGTTCCCGCGCTCGCGCGCGCGGGACTGCCCCCGGCACGGCCCTACGACCTGCGCCACAGCTTCGCCTCGCTCCTGCTGCACGAGGGTCGCAGCGTGATCTACGTCGCGCGCCAGCTCGGGCACGGTGCGGAGCTGACCATGCGCACCTACGGGCACGTCATCGACGAGCTCGACGATGCTCCGCGCCTCGACGCCGAGGCCGCGATCGGGGCCGCCCGAGCGGCTGGCGTTCGCGTCTCGTTCGCGTCGACCGGCTGACCGCCCGGCGCTCAGCGCGCCGCCGATCATGCGAAAGCCCCCGCACAGACGAGGCTTTCGTGCCCCGACGCCCCGACCAGGATTCGAACCTGGGGCCTACTCCTTAGGAGGGAGTCGCTCTATCCGGCTGAGCTATCGGGGCGGGGATGGGCCGGGATCATGACAGCCGGATCCTCGGATCAAGCGCCGCGTAGACGATGTCGACGACCGTGTTCAGCGCGACGATGAAGAACGTGCCAAACATCGTCACCGCGAGCACGGGCGGCACATCGAGGCGGCCGATCGACTCGGCGAAGTACTGGCCGATTCCCTGGAGGTCGAAGACCGACTCGGTCAGGACCGCGCCGCCGCCGAGCACCGCGCCGAAGTCCAGCCCGAACAGCGTCACGACGGGGATGAGCGAGTTGGGCAGCACATGGCGCGTCATCACGTGGCGCTCGCTCAGCCCCTTCGCGCGCGCCGCCCGCACGTAGTCGTCGTTCATCGCGTCCAGCGCGCCCGAGCGCACGACGCGCGAGTACACGCCGATGAACACCACCGCGA
>JALZJA010000188.1 GCA_030860005.1 Actinomycetota bacterium | reverse complement strand
GGGGCGAACGCCATCACCTCGACCCGGTGCCCGCCCGGGCAGCGCACGAAGCAGCGCGGCGAGCCCCAGTGCTCGGTGCGCGGGTCGGGAGCGAAGCCGGCGTCGCGCAGCGCGTCGAGCGTCGCCTCGTAGTCACCGGCCACGACGGCGATGTGGCCGGATGGCGGCACGACCGGGTCGTCGGCGAACAGGAGGTGGACCTGCGTGGCGCCGTGCTGCACCCACGCGGCGCGCGCGGCGAGCGCCGGCGGCGGCTCGACGCGCTCGAAGTGCAGCAGCGCCCAGAAGCGTAGGCACGCGGGGGCGTCCTCCTCGCGGATCTCGATCGCGACGTGCTGGATCATGATCGGGCACGTACCCGCTGGACGTTGTCGGCGTGGATCGCACGCTGCGCCTCGCCACGGCGCGCCAGCGGCAACTCCGCCTCGGGCAGCTTGGCGAGGTAGTTGACGTCCTCGCGCATGATCGCCGCCGCGCGCGCTGCATCGAGCACGTCACCGTGACCCGGGACGACGTAGGCGGCGGCGCCGACAAGCGGCTCCAGTCGGCGCAGGGTGGCCAGGTACGAATCGCGCGAGCCGCCCGCGCTGATCATCGGAACCTCGACCGGGGAGACGTAGTCGCCGGCGACGAGCACGCGCGCCCAGGAGATCCAGATCGCCATCCCGTCGGGGGTGTGGCCGTCGGCGGCGTGCAGCTCGAGCTCCTCGTCGCCGATCTCGCAATGGCCGGGAACGGGCAGCGCCTGGACCTGTCCGAGCGAGAGCGGCGCGGGACGGTCGACGTAGTGCTCGTCGTCGAAGGCGCGCATCTCGCGCGCGGCGACGCCCGGCTCGGCGGTGAGCCGCGCGGCCGTCGTCTCGGCCACTCCGAGCGCCGCGCCGGGGAAGGCGAGCCGGCCGAGGAGGTGGTCCCAGTCCGCGTGCGTGGCGAGCAGGCCCGAGCAGTCAAAGCCGGCGCGCTCGAGGACGGCGGGCAGGAGGTCGAGCTCGTCGGGGAGCACGGGCGAGTCGATGACGAAGCACTCCGCGCCGTTGCGAACGATCGTGCACGTCGTCTGCCAGATGCGACTCGTTGCCACAAGCACGTCGGAGTGCAGGCCGATGACCCGCAACGCGGTTAGAGCCCGAGCAGCTTGACCGCCTCGAGGAGGTTCTTCACCTCGGCGGTCGGCTTCTTCTGGCCCGCCTCGATGCGCTCCTTGTGACGGTTGACCCAGATCACCGGGATCTTGTTCTTCAGCGCGGGCTCGACGTCGTGGTAGTAGCTCGCCGAGATGTGGACCCAGCCCTTCTTTCCGCCCATCCGGCGCGCGCACTCGGTGAAGTGCGCCATGTCGGGCTTGTAGGAGCGCACCTGCTGGGCGGTGACGACGAGGTCGAAGTCGTGCGGGATGTGGCGCCGCGTCTGGCCCAGGAGCTTGTCGTCGATGTTCGAGATGAGGCCCGTCTGGAACTTCTTGCAGACCTTGTTGAGCTGGGTGTTCGTCTCCTTGAACGGGGGCCAGCGCTGCACGCTGTCGGGCAGAAAGCCCGAGCGCGAGGGCTCCAGCGGCCAGTCGAGGCGCTTGGAGAGCTCGACCGCCGTGCGCCGCAGCACCTCGGCATACAGCTCGTAGGAGCCGCCCTCGATCTCGCGCTCTATGTCGTGGAAGTTCGCGATCAGCGCCTCGCGGTCGATCGTGAACCCGTCGCGGGAAGCCTCCTTTGAGAAGGCGTCGACGATCCCCTGTTCCCAGTCGATGAGCGTGCCGTACACGTCGAAGGTGACCAGCGAGATCTGCTTGGGAAGCGCCATAGCCGCCGGGCATTGTAGGCACGCCGTGTTTGTTGGCCCGGGTCGGGCGCGGCACGGACGCGCACTTGGACTATTGTCCGGTCGCCGATGGACCTCCTGGAGTACAAAGGCAAGCAGGTTCTGGCGCGCTACGGCGTGCCGCAGTTCGCGGGCAAGGAGGCGAGCACGGTCGACGAGGCCGTCGCCGCCGCGGAGGAGGTCGGCTTCCCCGTGGTCGTCAAGGCGCAGGTGAAGATCGGCGGCCGCGGCAAGCTCGGCGGGATCAAGATCGCCGAGAACGACGACGAGGTGCGCGAGCACGCGACGAACATCCTCGGCATGGACATCCGCGGCCACAGCGTCAGCGAGGTGTGGATCCAGAAGGCGACCGAGATCGAGAGCGAGTACTACGGCGCGGTCGTCTTCGACCGGTCGGCCAAGGCGCCGCTCGTCATGTTCTCGACGCACGGCGGGATGGAGATCGAGCAGGTCGCAGAGGAGCACCCCGAGGCGCTGTCGATGATCCACATCGACCCGCTTGCCGGCTTTCAGCCCTACCAGGCGCGCCGCCTTGTCTACGAGGCCGATGTCGAGGACGACATCGCACGCCAGATCGCCGACATGCTGGCCAAGCTCTACGAGGCCTTCACATCCGAAGAGGCGACGCTCGTCGAGATCAACCCGATCGTCATCACGCCGGAGCGCGAGGTGGTGGCGCTCGATGCGAAGATCACGCTCGACGACAGCTCGCTCTTCCGCCATCCCGACAACCAGGATCTGGACGAGTCCAGCGACGCCGATCCCCAGGAGCAGATGGCCGCCGAGCGCGGCCTGACGTACGTCAAGCTCGACGGCGACATCGGCATCTTCGGCAACGGCGCCGGGCTCGTGATGTCGACGCTCGACGTCGTCGCCCACGCGGGCGGGGCGCCGGCGAACTTCCTCGACGGCGGCGGCGGGGCCCAGGCCGAGACGATCGCCGCGTCGGTCGAGGTCATCCTCTCCAACCCGAACGTCAAGGCCGTGCTGTTCAACGTCTTCGGCGGCATCACGCGCTGCGACGAGGTGGCCAAGGGGATCATCGACGCGTACGGGATGCTGCAGCCGAGCGTCCCGATCGTCGTTCGCCTGGACGGCACGAACGACGTCGAGGCGCGCAAGCTGCTCGCCGACGCGGACCTGCCCAACGTCCACCCCGAGGCGACGATGGACGGTGCCGCGGCGAAGGTCGTCGAGCTGGCGAGGGAGGCGGGCGAGCGATGAGCATCATCGTGGGCGAGGACACGCGGCTCGCCGTCTCAGGCCTGACCGGTCGCGAGGGCAGGTTCCACGCGATGAACAACAGCCGCTCCGGGACGAACGTCGTCGCCGGCGTGACGCCGGGCAAGGGCGGCCAGGACGTCGAGGGCGTGCCGGTCTTCAACACGTTCCACGAGGCCGTCGCGGCGACCGACGCGAACACGGCGATGATCTTCGTGCCACCGAGCTTCGCCGCCGACTCGATCCTCGAGGCCGCGGACGCCGGCATCGAGACGATCGTCGCGATCACCGAGGGCATCCCGGCCCACGACGAGCTGTTCGTCTTCAACACGCTCAAGCGCAACCCGGCCGTGCGGCTCATCGGCCCCAACTGCCCCGGCGTGCTGTCGCCGGGCAAGGCGAACGTCGGGATCATCCC
This sequence comes from Actinomycetota bacterium, assembly GCA_030860005.1. Classification (GTDB taxonomy): domain Bacteria; phylum Actinomycetota; class Thermoleophilia; order Solirubrobacterales; family Solirubrobacteraceae; genus CADCVQ01. Next base: position 707 of record JALZJA010000188.1, on the reverse strand, counting down.
GGCCGGCTTCTTCAAGCCCGGGAACGTCGGCGTCGTCTCGCGCTCGGGCACGCTGACCTACCAGATCGGCAACGAGCTTGCCCAGAGCGGCTTTGGCAACTCGACGATCGTCGGCATCGGCGGCGACCCGGTTCCCGGCTCGAGCTTCGTCGACATCATCGCGCTGTTCGAGGCCGACCCGCAGACCGAGCTGATCGTCATGAGCGGCGAGATCGGCGGCTCGGCGGAGGAGGAGGCGGCGCAGTTCATCGCCTCGGACGTCTCCAAGCCGGTCGTCGGCTACGTCGCCGGCCTGACGGCGCCGCCCGGCAAGACGATGGGCCACGCCGGCGCGATCGTGTCGGGCTCCAGCGGCGGCGGGCAGGCGAAGATCGACGCGCTCGAGGCCGTCGGCGTGCGGGTCGCGCGCACACCGACGCAGGTCTCCGAGATCGCGATCGAGATCCTCGGCGCGTCAGGCTGAGCCGGCGCGCCGCCTGCGAAACGGCGCGTCGAGAGCGGCGAACATCGCGAGCCCGAGCAGCGCGGTCGTGGCGATGTACCACGGCCACGGCCCCAGGACATCCAGCAGCGACTCCGAGGGCTTGTCGCGCACGAACATGTAGTTGCCGCCCGTCAGGGCGCTGCCGACGGCGGCGCAGACGGCGACGAGGGCGGTCGCCACGAACACCCGCGCGACGGCGCCCGGCCGCGGCACGAGCCCGCGG
>JALZJA010000169.1 GCA_030860005.1 Actinomycetota bacterium | reverse complement strand
CGTCGACTGGGACCGCGCTGACCTCGCCGACTCCGGCGTGATCTCGTGGCTGGTCATCTTCCTGCTGGCCGCGTTCGCGCTCGTCGTGATCAACGACCTGGCGGCGGCACTGCGGGCCAAGCGCGACGGCGAACGACCGGACAGTTGAGCGCGCCGGTCGTTGTCGCGGGCGAGGCGCTGTACGACCTCGTCGTCGTCGAGGACGCGGGCACGCTCGAGGGCCACCCCGGCGGCGGGCCGTTCAACACGGCGCGGACCATCGGGCGGCTCCGACAGCCCGTCGCCTTCCTCGGGCGGCTGTCGACCGACCGGCCGGGCGCGACGCTCGAGCGGATGCTCGCCGACGATCGCGTCCTGCTCGACGCGGTCCTCCACACCGATCAACCGACGACGCTCGCGCTCGCCGACGTCGACGAGTCCGGCGGCGCGAGCTATCGCTTCTACGAGGCGGGAACGTCGGCCCCGGGCCTGACCCCCGAGGCCGCGCTCCATGCGCTGCCCGGCGACGTCGCCGCGCTGCACGTCGGAACGCTCGGCCTCGTCCTCGAGCCGCTCGCTACAGCGCTCGAGGGGCTCGTCGCGCGCGTGGCGGGAAGCGCGCTCGTGGCGGTCGACCCCAACTGCCGCCCATCGGCGATCGCCGACCCCGCCTCCTACCGCACCCGCCTGGCGCGCGTGCTCGAGCACAGCGACCTCGTCAAGGTCAGCGAGGACGACCTCGCGTGGCTCGACCCCGATCGCCCCGCCCTTGCCGCCGCACGCGAACTGCTCAAGCGCGGCCCGGCGGCCGTGCTGCTGACGCGAGGAGCGCAGGGAGCAACCGTCGTGACGGCGCGGTCCGAGGTCGGCGTGCCGCCGGTCGCGGCGCAGGCAGTCGACACGATCGGCGCCGGGGACGCCTTCAACGGCGGCTTCCTGGCGTGGTGGCGCTCACGAGGGCTGGGGCGCGAGGACCTCGCCCGCGTCGAACGCGTCGTCGAGGCGGCACGGTTTGCGGCGCTCGTCGCCGCGCGGACGGTGGAGCGAGCCGGAGCATCGCCGCCGGCGCTCGCTCCCGACGTGGCGGCGGGCGCGCCGTTGGATGTGGGGAGCGTCTCAGGCCGCCGGGGAGCTTCGGGCTGAGGGCAGCGTAGGAGTCGCAGAAGCGACGGATCGTCTCCGCGTCAACCGACGATCCGTCGCTTCTGCATGCTCGCGGCCTAGACCAGATCCCGCTTTCGCAGGGTCGCCGCGGTCGCGCTGAAGCCCAGCGCGATCCAGCCGAGCATGACGAGGATCGCCGCGCTCGGCGCGAGCAGGTCCTCGCCGTCGGAACCGGTGGGATCGATGATGCCGCCCGGTGCGCCCTGTGTCGGGCCGAAGCGTGCGACGCTCTCCGCTCCGACGCCCCAGAGCGTCGTCTCGACCACGAAGGAGAGGACCAGCAGGCCGATGAGGGCGACGACCTGATTGCGCACGACGCCGCCGACGCCGACCCCGAACGCGCCGAGCAGGGCGGCGACGAGCAGGTTGCGCCACAGCACATCGACGAGGTCGACGAGCGGCAGCGTCTCCTCGCCGCGAGCGGACAGGATCACCGTGCCGACGATCATCATCGTCACCGTGACGAAGAGCGAGAGCGCCATGCCCGCCATCGCGTAGGAGAGCGTCTTGGCGACGAGCAGGCGCATCCGGTTCGGCGCGGCGAGGACGGTGCTCGTGATCGTCCTGTGGCGCCACTCGCCGGCCATCCCCATCACGCCCAGCAGCGCGATGAACAGGCCGGTGAAGTCGAAGTAGAACAGGCTGCGGACGTCGTCCTCGGAGAAGTCGTTCTGGAGGGTCGCGAACAGGACCAGCACGATCAGCGAGATGCCGAGCGTGACGCCGGCGAGCGAGACGAACGTCCGCGTCGTGCGCAGCTTCAGCAGCTCGCCGCGCAGTAGGGCGCTCATACCCGCGCCGCGGTGAGCTCGAAGAACGCTGCCTCGAGCGAGCGCGCGCGTGGAGCGAGGTGCCACAGCGCGACCCGCTCCTCGCTTGCGATCTCGCCGACCTGCTCGGGGGCCACGCCGAACACCAGCAGCGTCTCGCCGTCGCGTTCGATGCGGTGACCGCGGGTCTGTAGCGCGCGCATCAGGCTGTCGGCCTCGCGAGCGCGGACCTCGGTCACGCCCTCGTCACCGCCGAGGACCTGCGAGAGCGGTCCGCGCGCGCGCAGCTCGCCGTTGGCGATGATCACGACGTCGTCGACGGACTGGGCGACCTCGGCGAGCAGGTGGCTCGAGACGAGCACCGCGCGGCCGGCTGCGGCCTGCTGGCGCACGAGGCCGCGCATCCACGCGATGCCGGGCGGGTCGAGCCCGTTCGTGGGCTCGTCGAGGATCAGCACCTCCGGATCGCCGAGCAGCGCCGCGGCGATCCCGAGCCGCTGGCGCATGCCCATCGAGTAGCCCTTGACGGCCCGGTCGGCGCCCTTCTGGAGGTCGACGGCCTTCAGCACCTCGTCGACGCGGCTCTCGGGATGCTCGCCGGTGATCGCGAGGACCCGCAGGTGGTTGCGCCCGGTGCGACCGGGATGAAACGCGGCGTCCTCGAGCACTGCGCCGACCTGCGCGCTGGGACGGTCGAGCTGCTCATAGCTGCGCCCGTCGAACGTCGCCGTCCCCGCCGTCGGGTGGACGAGCCCCAGCAGCGCGCGCAGCGTCGTGCTCTTGCCCGCGCCGTTGGGTCCGAGGAAGCCGGTCACGCGGCCCGCTTCGACATCGAAGGAGAGCGACTTGACGGCTTCGACGGCGCCGAAGCGCTTGGTCAGGTCACGGATCTCGACGGGCGCCACGGCGGCGCATGATGGCGCACTCGGTGACTCGTCGCAGACACGCTCACAACATCAGGCACGGGTTGAACGGCAGGTAGCGGTCGAGCTTCGCCCATGGCCCGTCCGTGAGAAATAGACAGTAGAACGGGTCGACGCGCCAGCCGCGCTCGTTCAACAGCCAGTCGACCGCTGTCGTCGCCGCGAGCGGAACGGTCAGCTCGAGGCGCTCCATCCCGGCGGCATGCGCCGCGCCCTCGAGCTCGGCGAGCGCGGCGCAAAGGTCGGTTGGATGCAGCGCCGCGATCGGACCGGCGAAGCCGTCGGTGCTCGGCCCGAACGCGTATGCGACGCTCCGGCCCTCGCGGCGCAGGACGACCGCGGGCCGGTCGGCGAGCATGTACGCGACGTCCTGCGGGCGTGCGTGGCCGAGCACCTGCGCCTCCATCGCGAGCACCTCGTCGAGCGTCGCGGGAGCGACGTCGTAGTTGCCCGAGGCGCCGATCGCGCGCGGACGGCCCGCGATGTCCACGCCGGTCGTCTGGTGGGCGACGCCGAAGCGCAGGTAGAGCGCGACGGCTGGAGCATCGACGGTCGCGATGATCGAGCGGTGACCGTCGTGATCGAAGGGGAAGGCGCGCTCGAGCAGCGCGCGGCCGACGCCGGCGACGCGCGCCCCCGGGCCGACGAAGAACTCCGTGAGCTCGAGCGTCGAGGACCGCAGCGTCGAGCGCGCGTAGCCGACCGCGCGGCCGTCTGCGTCCTCGGCGATCCACCACCGTGCGCACGTCTTCGCGAGGTGATCGAAGAGCTCGATGTACGGAGGCCACTGCGCCTCGATATCGGGATCGGGCTCGTCCGCCGGCATGTAGCCGGTGCGGCGCATGAAGTCCCACAGCGAGCGGCGGAAGATCGCAAAGCACGTCTTCGAGTCCGCTGCGGTGGCCGGACGGAGGGCGGGTGGCTGGCTCATCGCGGGGGCCTACGTTCGGGGTCCGCGGCGGCCATGATCGAGCGATGACTCGATGTCATCCAGGCCGGACCATCTCAGGTGATCAGCTCGCGCTCCAGCGGCGTGCGGAAGCGCGGCGTGACGCGCACGTCCCCGATCCAGTCACGCAGCCGCGCGGCCTGCGCGTCGACGGCTGCCACGCCGTCCGCGCCGATGTCCTCCAGCAGCCGCACGACGACCTCGCCGTCCTGCTTGCGCTGCGCCCAGCCGCCGACGATGCGCCCGTCCCACCAGACCGTCGGCCCGATGTTGCCGCTGCGGTCAAAGAGCGGCGCGCGGTGCTCGCCGAGGTACCAGTCGCGCTCGTAGTAGCCCATCGGCGCCGGGTCGAGCGCCGGCAGCAGCGCGGCGCACGGCTCGGGTGCCTCGAGCGGCTGCTCGTCGCCTGGCAGCACGAGCCCGACAGCACCGCCGTCGAGCGACACCTCGACCGGCTCGATCTGCGCGAGCGCGCGCTTGAGCAGGCCCGCCGTCCAGCCCGTCCACCACTTCAGGTCCGCGCGCGTCCCCGGCCCGAAGGCGGCCAGCCAGCGTCGGGCCAGCTCGGCGGCGGCGATGTCGGTGTCGAGCTCGGGCACGCCGGCGGGCAGCCAGGACTCCATCGGGGCCCAACGGTAGAGCGTGCTCGTCCACGAGCCGCGCGGCCGCCCGCGCACGATCCGCCCCTCGGCCGAAAGCAGGAACAGCACGCGGCTCGAAACGCCCTGTATCGCCGCGTAGGGCTTGTCCTGCGCAACGGCGATCTTCTCCTTCAGCGCGGGCACGTCCTCGGAGAGCTCGGCCGCGGTCGACTCGCCGCGTGCGGCGAGCGCCCGCACGGTCGCCTCCTCGGTGTCGCGCAGCCAGCGGTCGCCATCGGCTGCGATGCCCGCGCCCTCGAGCATCGCGACGAAGCGCCGCCGCTCGCCGGGCACGAGCGCGCGGGTGCAGGACGCCTGCACGATCGGCGCAAGCTCGACCGGCACGACGAACATCGTGCGGCGCATCCCGAGGATCCGTACGAGCGAGCGCTCGACGTAGAGCGCGTCCTCGATCGCCGCGGCCGACGGCTCGTGCAGCCGAGCGCGCGCGGCGAGCATCACCGTCGCGGGATCCGTCGCGTGCAGGCCGACGATGTCGCCGGTGACCCGCACGACGTCATCCGCGCGGCTCGCGGACGCGAGGTGATGGCGGGCCGCCAGCCGCGCGCGGCGATCCTCGGCGCCCATGTGGCGCAGGGGTGAGGGCGGAGCTGCCACGCGACGTGATTATCGCCGGGTGGACGGGCGCTCAGGCTGACGGAAGCGGCGGCTCGGCGACGACCACGCCGTCGCCGCCGCCGTCCTTGGCGGCGTACATCGCCTGGTCGGCGCGCAGGAGCACGCGGCCGGGGCTGTCCTCGGACTCGATCGCGGCGACGCCCATGCTGGCAGTCGTGTGCAGCTCGTGGCCCTCGATGATGCAGACCCGGTCGCGGATCGCCTGGCCGATCGCCTCGGCGACACGGGCGGCCTGCTGACGGCTGGCCTGAGGAAGCAGGATCGCGAACTCGTCGCCACCGAGGCGGGCGACCATGTCGCTGCGGCGCACGCGCTCGCGCAGGACCTCGCCGATCCCCTTCAGCAGCTCGTCGCCCGCCGCGTGCCCGACCGAGTCGTTGATCGGCTTGAACTGGTCGAGGTCGAGCATGATGAGGCACGCCTGGCGGCGGTAGCGCTCGGCGAGCCGGATCTGCTGGGCGATCTCCTCTTCGAGCCGGCGCCGGTTCATCAGACCCGTGAGCGGATCGTGATCGGCGAGGTGCTGAAGGCGCTCCTCGCTGCGCTTGCGGTCGGTGATGTCCTCGACCTGCACGATGAAGTGCTCGGGGATGCCCTCGCCACGCGACACGAGCGACAGGCTCAGGCTGATCCAGACGGCGCCGCCGTCGGCGTGCAGGAAGCGCATGTGGCGGTGCGACGTGCGCCGCTGAGAGCGCAGCACCTTGCGCACGAGGTCGCCGTCGTTGTCGAGGTCCTCGGGCGGCGTGATGTCCTGGATGCTGCGCGCCAGCAGCGACTCGCGCGAATGGCCGAGGATGGTGCACAGCGCCGGGTTGACGTCGATGAAGCGGCCCTCAGGCGACACGACGGCCATTCCGATCGGCGCTTCGTCGAAGCTCGAGCGAAAGCGCTGCGTCGCCTGCTGCGCGTCCGCACGAAGGTTCGCGTTGAGCCGCACGACGACGAGCGCGGTGAGCGCGACGCCCGCGGCGAACAGCGTGTGGATCGTCGCCGTGTCCAGCGCCACGCCGCGCACGGCGAACTGCCCCGCGATGAAGGCGACCGCCAGCAGGAGCACCGCGCGGTCCTCGTAGAGCATCAGCAGGACGATCACGAGCGAGGAATGGAAGGCCGCCTCCGCGGCACCTTCCCAGACCTGGCTGAGCGCGACCGAGGCGCTCAGCAGGCCGATCGCCACGAGCATGCACGGCAGACGGGTCGACTGCAAGCCGCGCGCGCCGCGCGGAGGGAGCGCGAGCACCGCGCATGCGAGGGCCGGTACCGCGAACGGCCCGGTCGACCCGGAGAGCCCCTCGACGCTTGCGTAGACGCCGAGCACGGCGACGTGCACCCACAGAATTGCGAGCAACCAGCGCTGTCGCTCGTGCCAAACATCGTCCGGCAGGCTGCTGGCACGCAACAGCTTGGTGGGCGTCAACGTCATCTTGTCTGTCTCGGCATACTAGAAGCGGACTGACGCGGAGTGCGGGTTTGCGTTTGAGCATCAGCCGGCGTCGGGCACTACGGCAATCGATGAGACGCCCGGTCGCGCACGAGATCGCCGAACGCATCGCAGCGCTGGACGTCCTCGACGGTCCGGGAACGCTGATCGCCAGCCAGGTGCGCAAGCTGCTGCCGGCGGGCGCCGTCAAGGACGCGTTGAGCGGCACCTGGATGGGCCATGCGCTGCACCCGCTGCTGACCGATGTCCCGATCGGGACGTGGACGAGCGCGACGATGCTCGACATCGCGGGCGGGCGCGACAGCGAGCGCGCCGCCGAGCTGTTGATCGGGATCGGGATCGCGGCGGCGGCGCCGACCGCCGTGACCGGCTGGTCGGACTGGGCCGACAGCGAACCAGCCAGCGAGGAGGTGCGCCGGGTCGGCATCGTCCACGCGGCTTCGAACATCACCGC